>CAJYRH010000628.1 GCA_913776795.1 uncultured Pseudorhodoferax sp.
TCTCGCATCTGTCGGGCGAACGCGGCCACGCGATCGCGCTGGCACATCTGGGCGTGCGGCCGCTGCTCGACCTGGGCCTGCGGCTGGGAGAAGGATCAGGCGCGGCGCTGGCCTGGCCCCTGCTGCAGTCGGCCAGCCTGTTGCTGCGCGAGATGGCCAGTTTCGGGGATGCCGGCGTGTCCAACCGCGGCGCAGTGGCCGGATAGACTTTCGCGATGGACCACGACGCTTCCCTGCAGACACTTGCGGCGCTCGTGGTCGAGGCGAGCGACAACGCCATCGTGGTCTGCGGGCCCGATCTGCGCACGCTGTACGTCAACCCCGGCTTCTGCCGCCTCATGGGCTACCGGCTCGAGGACCTGCGCGGCCGGCGGCCTGCCGATGTGCTGGCCGGGCCCTCCACGGACCTGCAGGCCCTGGCAGCGGCGCGCGACCCGGAGCACCCTGCCAATTTCCGGCTGGAACTGCTGGTCTACACCCGCGCCGGCCAGCCGCTGTGGGTGTCCATCACGAGCAACGTGGTGCGCGACGAGCAGGGCCTGGTGCAGTACACCTGCTCGATGTTGTCGGACATCACGCTGACCAAGGTGCACGAGGTGCTGCAGCACCGCGTGATCGATGCCATGGTGCACGAGCTGCCCGTCGCTGCGCTGATGGGACTGGTTTGCGACGAGGTCGAGCGCATCGCACCCGAGCTGCTGTGCACGGTGCTGGACGTGGACGAGGCCGGCCTGCTGCATCCGCTGGCAGGCCCCAGCTTGCCGGTGGCGTTGGGCGAGGCGCTGGACGGGCTGCCGGTCGGGCCGTCGGCTGGCGGCGGCGGTGCTGCCGCATGGACGGGGGAGGCCGTGGAATCTGCCGACCTCGCTGCCGACCCGGCATGGCGCGACCTGCTGCATCTGGTCCTGCCGCAAGGGCTGCGTGCCTGCTGGTCCTGCCCGGTGCGGGCGAGCGACGGCAGCGTGGTGGGCGTCCTGGCGCTGTACTTCTCCAGCTGCCGCGGCCCGAGCGAGTTCCACCGCAACCTGGCTGCGATCTGTGCCCGCCTGTGTGCGCTGGCGCTGGAGCGCGAGCGCGCGCGGGTGCGCCTGGAGCGCCTGGCCAGCGTCGACATGCTGACCGGGCTGGCGAACCGCATGGCGCTCAAGGCGCGTGCCACCCAGCTGCTGGAGGAACAGGCGGGCAAGGGCACTCCCATGGCCGTGTTGTGCATCGACCTGGACCGCTTCCGGCTGGTCAACGAGACGCAGGGCCACGACAGCGGCGATCAGCTGCTGCGCGAGACCGCCCGCCGCCTGGTCGGCGGTGTGCGCAGCATCGACCTGGCCGGCCGGCTTGGCGGCGACGAGTTCGCCGTGATCCTGCCGTCCTGCACCGTGCGGCAGGCCGCCACCGCCGCCGAACGGCTGCTGGCGGCGGTGTCGGCGCCGCTGGAGCTGCTAGGCGTCACGCTGCAGCCCGCTGCGAGCATCGGCGTGGCCATGTTCCCCCACGACGGGACCGACGTGGACGCGCTTTTGCATCATGCGGACATGGCGCGCACACAGGCCAAGCTGGGCGGGCGCGGCGGTGCGCGGTTCTTCAACGAGGAGATGCAACAGCGCACGCGCGAACGCGTGGCGCTGGAGGCCGCGTTGCGCCTGGGACTGCGCGACGGCGGCCTGCGCCTGCACTACCAGCCGCAGATCGACAGGCGATCCGGCAGCCTGTACGGCGTGGAGGCGCTGGCGCGCTGGTCGCACCCGCAGCTGGGCGACATTCCGCCAGCGCGCTTCATTCCGCTGGCCGAGGAAGCCGGCATGGTGGCCGAACTCGGCCGCTGGGCGTTGCTGGAGGCCTGCCGCCAGATGGCGCAGTGGCGGCGCCAGGGCCTGCCGGTGCCGCGCGTGGCCGTGAACCTGTCCACGCGCAACTTCGAGGAAGAAGGGCTGGTACCGATGGTGGCTGACCTGCTCGAGACGCACGGCCTGGTGGCCGATGACCTCACGCTGGAGATGACCGAAAGCATGCTGCTGGACGCCACGCCCAGTGTGCTGGCCGCATTGCAGGCACTGCGCGCCATGGGCGTGCACCTGTCGCTCGACGACTTCGGCACCGGCTACTCCAGCCTAAGCTACCTGCACCGCCTGCCGATCCACGAACTCAAGCTGGACCAGAGCTTCGTGCGCGACCTGGCCGACAGTGCCACCGCGCGCGCCTTGACCAACACAATCCTGCGCATCGGCGACAGCCTGAAGCTGACCGTGGTGGCCGAGGGTGTGGAGAACGCCCAACAGGCACAGCTGCTCGCCGAGCGCGGCAGCACCATCGTGCAGGGCTACCTGTACGGCAGGCCGATGCCGGCCGAGGCGCTGTCGGCCTGGCTGGCCGGAAACCGCCGGCCTTAGGCGCCTGCGCGGCGGAGATCGGCGCGCGGGTCTCTGCCGCGCAGGGTCCTGGCCATCAGGGTGCGACGGTCTTGGGCTGGTAGTCGCACCAGTCGGCCACACCGCAGCGCCAGCACTGGGGTTTGCGCGCCAGGCAGACATAGCGGCCATGCAGGATCAGCCAGTGGTGGGCATCGACCAGGTAGCGCGCGGGCACGCGCGCGAGAAGGCCCTGCTCGACCTGGTCCGGCGTCCTGCCGGGCGCCAGGCCGGTGCGGTTGGCGACACGGAAGATGTGGGTGTCCACCGCCATGGTCGGCTCGCCGAAGGCCACGTTGAGCACCACGTTGGCCGTTTTGCGGCCGACGCCGGGCAGGGCCTGCAGTTCCTCGCGCGTGCGCGGCACCTCGCCGCCATGCCGCTCGACGAGGATCTGGCAGGTGGCCAGGAGATTCTTCGCCTTGGTGCGGTACAGGCCGATGGTGCGGATGTAACTCTCCAGACCTTCCAGGCCCAGCGCCAGGATCTTGGCCGGCGTGTTGGCGACCGGGTACAGCCGGCACGTGGCCTTGTTCACACCCACATCGGTGGCCTGGGCCGACAGCAGCACGGCGGCCAGCAGCTCGAAAACGCTGGTGTACTCGAGCTCGGTGACCGGAGTGGGATTGGCGCGCTGCAGCGTCGCGAAGAAGCACGCGATGTCGTGGGGTGTCATGGCCCCGCAGTGTAGGAGTGCCGGGCAGGGCGACTTCTACAATGGCCGGCTTGCCAGCAGCTGGACCGCCCATGCACTTCGACTTCGCCAATCCTTACACCTCCGTGCGCACGCCGGTGTTCGCGCGCAACGTCTGCAGCACCTCGCACCCGCTGGCTGCGCAGGCCGGCCTGCGCATGCTGCAGCAGGGCGGCAATGCGGTCGATGCCGCGGTCGCGGCGGCCGCGGTGATGACCGTCGTCGAGCCGGTCAGCAACGGCCTGGGCTCGGACGCCTTCTGCATCCTGTGGGACGGCCGGCAACTGCATGGGCTCAATGCATCGGGCCGCGCGCCAGCCAGCTGGTCGCCGGACTACTTCCAGACCAAGTACGGCAAGGCCGCCGCCAACCCGCCCAAGCGCGGCCTGGATTCCGTCACCGTGCCGGGTGCCGTGAGCGCCTGGGCGGCGCTGTCCGAACGCTTCGGCAAGCTGCCTTTCGGCGACCTCATGCAG
>CAJYRH010000629.1 GCA_913776795.1 uncultured Pseudorhodoferax sp.
GCTGACATTGCCCGCCACATGGGCCGCGGTGTACAGCGGCGCGCCGGAGAAGGCGACGCCCCAGTCGGTCGCGCTGGCCGAGCCCACATCGAACTTCCACAGGTTGCCGCGCAGGTCGCCGGCATAGACGACGTCGGGCGTGCCGTTGCCGTCGATGTCCACCAGGCGCGGCGCCGACAGCCCATTGCTGGACGCATTGGCGCCCGTGGTGGCGGCCGGGATGCGCACCAGCGCCTTGTCGCCATCCAGGTACTGGACCAGCAGCACCGGCCGCTCGTTCGTGCTGTTGTAGCCGTTGCCCATGACCACGGCCCAGCGCCCGTTGTTCATGCGCACGATCTGCGTGCTTTTTTGGGAATTGCCGTCCTCCACCACGGGTGCGGCCGTGATGTGGCCGATGTCGCGGCGCACGTCGTTCGCGTCGGTGTAGGTCTCGGTCGAGGCCGCGGTCTTGTCCATGACCACCAGCGTCGCGGCGTTCGCCTTGGAGAAATTGGAGGCCTGGCCCGAATTGTCGGTGGCGCTGCTGCCTGGGTTGGTCACGTCCAGCACGAAGTAGCCCTTGCCCCCGGCCCCGAGCGTGCCGACCAGCAAGGTGCGCCAGTCCGGCGTTGCCGTATTGCCCAGGTTCACGTCGCCGCTGAAGGGCGAGCCGTCCACGTAGTAGCGGTGGCCGTAGGCGCTGCGGGTGAGGTCGGGTAGGTTGGCGTAGACGCCGCGCGGCACGTAGGCGATCTTCTCGCTGCCGTCCTTGCCCGAGAAGCCATGCAGCATGCCGTCGTTGGCCCCCACATACAGCATCGGCAGGCGCTTGCCCTGCCGGTTGGCGAAGGCCCGATAGTTGTCGAAGGTGTAGTTGCCGACCGGCTCGGCCACGTACCACAGGGCCGAGTTGACGGTGTCGCCCTGGCGCGAGCCGCGCTTGCGGAAGGTCGTGCCCTCCAGGCTGCGGTCGCCGCGCAGGAAATTCACGCGCTGCTCGGCCACGGTGTCGGACACCTCACCCACACCTTCGGCCTTGAGCAAGGTCTTCTGCGCCGCGCTGAGCGCGCCCAGCGCGGGCGCAGCGTCCTGTGTCCACTGGAACGAGGTGCCGCCCGTTGGCGAACCGTCGGTCCAGGTCAGGATCAGCCGATTGTTGATGTCCGCGGCGGTCAAGGCGTCGAGCTTGTCCGCCGTCGTGCGGTTGGTGGTGCCCCAGCCTTCGGCGGCCGTCGTGCTCACGGCGCCGGTGTCGATGTTCTGCGCCACCGTGTCGGCACGCACGTAGCCCATCCAGGTCAGCGTCTCGCCCTCGCGCACGGCCGAGGCGATGTAGCCGGACGTGAACTGGGTGGTGGGGTTGCGGGCAATGGAGGCTGAGGCGTTGGCGTAGCTTGCCACCGGCGTGCTGCTGTCCGCGATGATCTCGCTGAAGATTTCGCGGAACGCCGCCACCAGGCTGGCAGCGTCCGTGCTGGCGATGAACTTGCCACGGCTGTTGATGGCCATGTGCCACAGCTCGGTCTTGCGCGCCTCGCCGTTGGTGGTCAGGGCGTCCAGCGAATTGCTGCTTTCCGTGAGCGTCACCGAGTTGTTGACCATGGGGTCGGGCCAGGTGCGAACACCGGTGACCAGATCCGGCAATGACCCGCCATAGGTGTCGTTGGTGCTCAGGTCCCACACCGGATACTGCGCGAAGCTCCCGGTCGTCTTCCACCGCGCGGCATCGCCGAAGCCGATGGTGTAGGTCGTCATGTGCTGCCAGGTCGCCGGATCGTTGCGCGGATTCCAGTAGGGATCCACTGCGAGCGCTGTCAGCCCCGAGCCGTAGGTCTGGACCGTGCTCTGCTTGGTCCGCGGCAGCACGTTGTTGGCCAGGCCCGGCGCCAGGTCGGTCGCCCAGTAGTAAAAGGCGAGGTCGGCCAGCGTGCTCACGGGAACCGACTTGCCCGAATAGCTGAACGAGCGGCCGCCAGTACCCCGGTAGACCGCGGTCTGGCGGCTGTTGGCGTCGTAGACCGTGCCATCGGGCAGTGTCGTCGTCGTGCGGTCCAGGTCGGCGTTGGTGGTCGGCCGCGCCACGTCGGTGCCGAATCCCGCGAACGTGAAGTTCCAGCCCCCGTCGGTCATCATGACGTTGTAGGACTTGCGGCAGGACAGCGGGCCCGTCGCCGGCGCTGTGTAGGCCGAGGTTCCCGGCACATTGGCCCATGGGCTTTCCGCATCGGTCGTCGAGCCATTGCGCAGGTAATCGCCAGCCGCGATGTAGGCGTGGTGGGTGGGCGTGGAACCCGAGGCGCTCAGGCGGGTCGCGGGCGACGACGCAGCGCCAGGCTGCCCGACCCAGTTCAGGAAGTTGGCCCGGTGGGTCGCGTCCAGCACGCGCATGCGGTTGAGGTTGTTGCAGCCGCCGGTGGCCGAGGGGATGGTCCGACAGGTGTTCATCGTGTTCCATGCCAGGCGGATCGCGCCGTCCGGGATGTTCTGGGCCCCGGCATCGAACAACTGGCGCAGCGCGCTCTTGAGCGCGTACATGCGCGAAGTGGTCCTGGTCTCGTTTTGCGTCGTGCCGCCGCCCGTGTAGTAGCCCATGCTCCCGGAATCGTCGAGCGTCAGGATCACGTTGGGCGCCGGCTGGCGGCTGGACGAGCCGGCCGGGTATTGCGCCAGCGGCAGCTGTTCGGCCAATGCCGCGGTGGGCAGGCCCATGCTGGCGATCAGCACGCTCAGCAGCGTGCGCCTGGCCTTGGGATGTGGGCGCATCATGGCCTCCTTCAGTTCCGGATTTTCTGCCGCACGAAGGTCGATTGCAGCACCACCATGGTGTTCGGCTTGTTGCCGAAGGCAATCGCCGTGATGCGGTAGACCACGTTGGGATTGAGGTTGAGTTCGAGCTTGGCCCGACCCGACAGCAGGCCCATGCCCGTGTCATACGGCATGACCTCCACCCAGTAGAACGCACCGCTGCGCGCGCCACGTGCGAGTAGGAGCGGGTTCAGGTTGGCGGTGTTGCCGGCAGGCGGCAACGCCCCGGTGTATTCGCCATAGCGCGCGGCAACGCCACTGGCCAGCATGGGCGTCAGTGTGGCCTCGGCACTCCAGAAATCCTGGATGCCCGTGCGCTTCTGACAGATCGCATTGATGCACCGCGTCGCTGCCGCGTCCAGGTCCGAGAGCAGACCCACCAGCTGCTTGTTCTCCTCGATGAACTGCATCACGCCAGGCCCGATACGGCACACCCTGCGCGCGGCATTCACGGCTTCTGCATTGCTGGGATCAGCCGCTGCCACGCCGGTGCAGCTGGTGCCGTCGCCCCGCTCGCCGCGGATGTCCGACTCGGCGTCCTGCACCATGGCCTGGGCCGCCTCGAAGGCGCGCTGGTAGTCCGCGTCGTTGCCGACGATCGCCTCGTTGACGAGCGCCGAGCGAAACGCCCACAGCGCCAGCAACGAGGACAGCAGCACCACGATCATCACGACCAGCAGCGAGATGCCGCGCTGACGCCGGCCCAGGCAGACGCCGCGGCGCCCGCTCACCGCGCAGCTCCCTGCGTGCGCAGCTGGAAGGTGTTGCGCAGCACCATGTGCATGCGGTTGCCCATCGCCGTTTCTGCCTGTCCCGTGGTCCAGCTGCAGTTGCGGAAGGTCGCGCCGGCCGTGTCGATGTTCTCCGTGCCGACGAGCTCCAGGCAAACCTCCACCGCCACCACGGAGGGCCAGTTCCCGCCCACGCCGGCCGCGGCCACGCGCCGCATGTCTGCGCCGGTGGCCGTCAGCGTCTGCACCAGGTAGTTCACCTGGAAGTCGTCCACGTTGCCGATGATGGTCTGCGCCACGTCGTCGGCGCCAGCGCACTGCAGCTCCCCGGTGGCCGCGCCCTGCGCGCGCACGAGCCGGAAGCTGCTCTGCACCGCCGTTGCGCTGGGCGTGTTGCCCAGGCAATCGCCCAGGAGCGAGCGCTGGACCGTGCCGTTGCCCGATGCGACGGCCTCGGTGTAGTTCTGGTAACCGACCTGCAGCGGTGTGGTGCCGTCCGAAGCCAGCGTGGAGGCGGCGCGGTCGAACACCGCCTCGAAGGCCACCGGCTCGCCTGGATCGATGACCGTGGGCGCAGACGCCCCCGTCTGCGCGAACGCCAGGTTCAGGCGGATCGATCCCGCCTGGCGCAGCTGCAGCCCGATCACCCGCATCGCATGCGCGCCCTGCTGCTGCAGCTGGGTGGCATCGCTGACCGTGCTGGACACGCTGCGCGACACCAGCAGAGCGCCCAGCGCCACCGCGATCGCCATGAGCCCGATGGCCAGCCCGACCAGCAATTCGATCAGCGTGACGCCGGCCTGCGAAGAACGCATGGGCGGCCTCATGGACAGGTCACCGGCGGACTGGAGGCATCGGCCCCCGGCGCCGGCAGGCAACGCAGCGTGGGTTGCAGGTACTGCAGATGGCAGATGCGGTTGGGCGGGCAACTGACGCTGGCGCCCACCTCCCCAGTGGCCACGGGGTCTTGCGTGAACGGCAGCTTGTAGGCAGCCCGTTCACCCGCCTTGTCGTCCTCGCGCTCGCGCTCGTTCTCGCGCCAGCTGACCATCACGCCGAGCTGCGTGCGCGTGTTGCTTCCGGCGCCAGAGGCGACTTCGAACACGGTCGCGTCGCCCAGAGGAAGCGTCGATGCCACGGTGGCCTTCCACTGCGCCACGTCGGCCAGCGCCATGTTGGCCGGCGTACACCCGTTCGCGCAACCGGGCACGGTGAAGGACACCGCGCCCCAATCCACGGCGTAGTTGCCGATCACCTGCGGCGCCAGCGCGCTAGGGTTGGCCTTCATGCGCTCGCTCAGGTCTTCGATCAGGCGGATGGCCTGGGCACGGCGCACCGAGGTCTGGGTGTCGGCCAGCGTGCGCAGTTGCACACCCAGGATGCCCAGCACCCCCAGCGCCACCAGCACGATGGCGATCATCGACTCCAGCAGCGTGACACCGCGCTGGCGCGTCTGCTTCAGTCGCATGTGCTTGCTCCCGCCTTGGAGCGCACATGCCCACCGCCGCCCATGCAGACGGCCGCGCGCACCGATGAGCCGCTGCGCGTGGAGGCGACCACGAAGGTCAGCGTGCCGCCAGCCGTGAGTTCGCCCCAACGGGTGAGCACGAAGGAGCCGCCGGAGGCATTGGTATTGGTGACGCTGACGCCGCCCAGCGGGGCGGTCACGCGCAGCGCCGCACCGGCCCCGTCGGAGACGGTCCAGCCGCAGCGCCAATCGGACACGCGGTTGGGCAGCGCGCATTGGGTCGCGCCCGGCGTGCTGCGGCCCACGGTCACGTTGCCGGCCCGCTTGACCGCCTCCGACCGTGCAAATGCGATGGTGGCGACCATTTCCTCCGTCGCCTGCCGCACGCGCCAGCGCTCGATCACGGGCACCATGTTCGGCGCCGCCAGCGCAGCGAGGATGGCCAGGATGGCCACGACCACCATGAGTTCGAGCATGGTGAAGCCGCGGGCCGCAGGAAATTGTGGAAGGCCACGGTAAAGGCGACGCATGGAGGGGCGAATGCTAAACGGCTGAACGCTCGAAACAAGTGTGTTGCCCTCCAGCCACGTCAGGCGGCCCCCGGCGCGCGATGAGCGGTTGCCCCTGTGACGGCCCCTTGCGCGATATGCCAAATAGTTCACGCGCAGGGCCGTCGACACCACGCGGTAGTAGGATGCCCGGGCACCCGCCGCGCCCTGCGGCGCCGCCCCACCACCCTCGTACAACGGAGCATTCGGCATGGCCCATGCATTCGCGCGCACCCGCAAGAAATTCACCACCGCCTCTGGCAAGACCGGCCAGTTCTACTCGCTGCCGGCACTGGCCAAGGAGTTTCCGCAGATCGCGCGGCTGCCCGTGTCCCTGCGCATCGTGCTCGAGTCCGTGTTGCGCAACTGCGACGGCAAGCGCGTGGCCGAAGAGCACGTGCACCAGTTGGCCAACTGGGGGGCCAAGGCGGAACGCACCGACGAGATCCCGTTCGTGGTCTCGCGCGTGGTGCTGCAGGACTTCACCGGCGTGCCGCTGCTGGCCGACCTGGCCGCCATGCGCAGCGTGGCCGCGCGGCTGAACAAGCCGGTCGGCCGCATCGAGCCGCTGGTGCCGGTGGACCTCGTCGTCGACCACTCCATCATGGTCGACTACTACGGCCGCAAGGACGCGCTGGACCTCAACATGAAGCTCGAATTCCAGCGCAACCGCGAGCGCTACGAGTTCATGAAGTGGGGCATGCAGGCCTTCAAGACCTTCGGCGTCGTGCCGCCGGGCTTCGGCATCGTGCACCAGGTCAACCTCGAATACCTGGCGCGCGGCGTGCACAGGACGAAAGATGACGTCTACTACCCCGACAGCCTGGTCGGCACCGACAGCCACACCACCATGATCAACGGCATCGGCGTGGTGGCCTGGGGGGTGGGCGGCATCGAGGCCGAGGCCGCCATGCTCGGGCAACCTGTCTACTTCCTGACCCCTGACGTGGCCGGCTTCGAACTCACGGGCCGGCTGCGTGAAGGCGTGACCGCCACCGACCTGGTGCTCACGGTGACCGAGATCCTGCGCCGCCACAAGGTGGTGGGCAAGTTCGTCGAGTTCTTCGGCGAGGGCACGCGCACGCTGGCCCTGCCCGACCGCGCCACCATCGGCAACATGGCGCCCGAGTACGGCGCCACCATGGGCTTCTTCCCGGTGGACGAGAAGACCATCGAATACTTCAAGGGCACGGGCCGCACCAAGGCCGAGATCGAGGCGTTCGAGGCCTACTTCCGCGCCCAGGGCATGTTCGGCGTGCCCCAGGCCGGCGAGATCGACTATTCGCAGGTGGTCAAGCTCGACCTGGGCGACGTGACGCCCAGCCTGGCAGGCCCCAAGCGCCCGCAGGACCGCATCGAGCTGGGCCAGGTGGCGAGCCAGTTCAAGAGCCTGTTCTCCAGGCCGTCGGCCGAGAACGGCTTCAACCAGCCGGCCGCCGTGCTCGGCACGCGCCACCAGGTGCGTGCCGACGACGAGCCCAAGCTCGACAAAGTGCCCCAGAACCCGCCCACGCCCAGCGGCGCCGACCGCCCCGTGATGGAGATGGAGGGCAACAAGCCCACGCTGGCCGCTGCCCAGGCCGAGGCGTCGGCCCCGACGAAGAAGGCGCCCGAGATCACGATTGGCAACGGCGACGTGCTGATCGCCGCAATCACCAGCTGCACCAACACCTCCAACCCCAGCGTGCTGCTGGCAGCCGGCCTGCTGGCCAAGAAGGCGGTGGAGGCGGGCCTGAAGGTGCAGCCGCACATCAAGACCTCGCTGGCGCCCGGCTCGCGCATCGTGACCGAGTACCTGACCGAAACGGGCCTGCTGCCCTACCTGGCCAAGCTCGGCTTCGCACTGGCCGGCTACGGCTGCACCACCTGTATCGGCAACGCGGGCGACCTCACGCCCGAGCTCAACGAGGTCATCACCAGGAACGACCTGGTCTGCGCGGCCGTGCTCTCGGGCAACCGCAACTTCGAGGCGCGCATCCACCCCAACCTCAAGGCCAACTTCCTGGCCAGCCCGCCGCTGGTCGTGGCCTATGCGATCGCCGGCACGGTCACGCGCGACCTCATGACCGAGCCGGTCGGCAAGGGCAAGGGTGGCAAGGACGTGTACCTGGGCGACATCTGGCCGACCAGCGAGGAGATCCACGCGCTGCTCAAGCACGCGATGAACGGCAAGGCCTTCCGCGAGAACTACGCCAAGGTCAAGACCGAGCCCGGCAAGCTGTGGGAAAAGATCAAGGGCGTCGCCGGCGCCACCTACACCTGGCCG
>CAJYRH010000630.1 GCA_913776795.1 uncultured Pseudorhodoferax sp.
GTGGCGACGCTGCCGATGTGGTGGCAGCACGGCCTGCCCGAGGAGGATGGCGTCTTCGATGACCGCGCCACGGCAACGGGCAGCGTGCAGCGCACCGTCGCCGTCATCGCCTACCCCCGCATCAGCAATCTCGACGAGTTCCAGCCGCTCAAGAACGTTGCCGGCCTGCGCCTGGCCTGGGTGCGCTCGCCGACGCAGCTGGCAGGGCTGTCGGCCAGTACCGACTGGATCGTGCTCCCCGGCTCCAAGCACACCAGCGGCGACCTGGCATGGCTGCGCCTGCAGGGCCTGGACCACGCCATCGCGGCGCACGCCCGGGCTGGCGGCGCCGTGCTGGGCATCTGCGGCGGGCTGCAGATGCTGGGCGAGGCGCTGGTCGACCCGCACGGTATCGACGGCAACGCGCCGGGCCTGGGCCTGCTGCCACTGGTCACGCAGTTCGCTGCGGAGAAGACCGTCCGTGCCACGTCCACCCGGTTCGGCGCGGTGCAGGGCCCCTGGCAGGCCCTGGCGGGCCTCGCGGTGCAGGGCTACGAGATCCACCACGGCCAGACGGCAGCCCACCCGGCGATGGCGCGCAACGGCGATGCCGCGACACCCGTGCTTCCCGGTGCGCTGGGCTGGCAGAGCCGCGGCGGCAACGTGTTCGGCCTGTACCTCCACGGGCTGTTCGAGAACGCCGGCGTGCTGGACGCCTTGTTCGGCAGTGCCACCCAGACCCTGGACCAGGTGTTCGATGGCCTGGCCGACTACGTGGACGTCCATGTGGGCAGCACTTGCCTACACAAACTGATGCACTGATACTGCAACAATTCGGTACACTTTGCTGCTCATAAACCGAGCGGCCGAACCTTGACCACCAGTTACAACTTCTGGCTCGTTGCGTTGTCGGTGGCCATTGCCGTGGTGGCAGCCTACGCCACCCTCGGTTTGGCTGGCCGCCTGGCGTACAGCCGCGACAGTTCCTGGCGCGGCTGGCTGGCCGGGGGTGCGCTGGCCATGGGCTTCGGCATCTGGGCCATGCACTTTGTCGGCATGCTGGCCCTGCGCGTGCCGATCGAGTTCAGCTACCAGGCGCTGTGGACCGGCCTGTCCATGCTGCCGGCTGCGCTGGCTTCTGCCGGGCTGCTGATGCTGATCCGCAAGGTGCCCAATCCCGGAGCGGGCCACATCCTGCTGGGTTCGGTGATCATGGGTTCGGGCATCGGTGCCATGCACTACAGCGGCATGCTGGCCATCGAACTGGCGCCGCCCATCCGCTTCGACTGGGGCATGGTGCTGGTGTCGGTGGGGGTGGCCGTCGGGCTGTCCGTGGCCGGCGTCTGGCTGGCGTTTCGCCATGCGCGGCAGGCGGGCACCGGCTGGACCCGGGCGCTTGGCGCGCTGGTGATGGGGTGCACCGTGGCGGCCATGCACTACACCGGCATGGCGGCGGCGCGCTTCGCCGACAACTGTGTGAGCGTGCCCAGCGCCTGGGGCGTACCGGGCACAGGACTGGCCGCGGCCGTCAGCGTGCTGGCCTTCGTGGTGCTGGGCTTCACCATCCTGCTGACCGTGCTGGACGCGCGCATGAGCGAGCGCAATTCCGAACTCATGCACGACCTCATGGCAGCCAAGGAACAGGCCGAGCAGGCGGCACGTGCCAAAAGCGACTTCCTGGCCAACATGAGCCACGAGATCCGGACGCCCATGAACGCCATCATCGGCATGTCGATGCTGGCGTTGCAGACCGACCTCACGCCGCGCCAGCGCAACTACGTGGAGAAGGCCCACCGCGCGGCCAAGGGCCTGCTGGGCATCATCAACGACATCCTGGACTTCTCCAAGATCGAGGCTGGCAAGCTGACCATCGAGCAGGTGCCGTTCCGGCTGGACGAGGTGCTGGACGACCTGGCCAACCAGGTCGGCTTCAAGGCGGACGAGAAGGGTCTGGAGCTGGTCTTCGATCTGCCCAGCGAAGTGCCCACGGCGCTGGTGGGCGATCCGCTGCGGCTCGGCCAGGTGTTGCTCAACCTGGCCAACAACGCGGTCAAGTTCACCGACCGGGGCGAGGTCACGGTCGGCGTGCGCGCGCTGCGCGTGGATGCCGGCCGCACTGAACTGCAATTCCATGTGCGCGACACCGGCATCGGCATGACGCCGGCCCAGGTCGGGACGGTGTTCGAATCCTTCACGCAGGCCGACAGCTCCACATCGCGCCGCTACGGCGGCACCGGCCTCGGCCTGGCCATTTCGCGGCACCTGGTCGGCCTCATGGACGGGCGCATCTGGGCCGACAGCCAGCCCGGCGCGGGCTCGTGCTTCCAGTTCGCCCTGCCTTTCGTACGCCAGGCCGAGAACGCGGAGACAGCCGCGCCGCGCATGCCGCTGGCCCAGCAGATCGAAGGTTTGCGCGCCCTGGTCGTGGACGACAACGCCATGGCCCGCGACATCACGGCCGCGCTGGCTTCCGAGATGGGGCTGAAGGTGGACACGGCCGTGAGTGGTGAGGCCGCCGTGAAGGCGGCAGCCGAAGCAGCGCGCGCGGGCGCACCCTACGAGCTGCTGCTGGTGGACTGGAAGATGCCCGGGATCAGCGGTGTGGAGGCGCTGCGCCAGCTGCAGGAGCAGCAGATCGACCATGCACGCGCCAGCATCATGGTCACGGCCTATGCGCGCGAGGAAGTCATGGAGTCGGCCCGAACGGCCGGGGTGTCGCTGCAGGCCGTCCTCACCAAGCCGGTCACGCCGTCCACGCTGCTGGAGACCATCGGCGAGGTGCTGGCGCCCAGTTCCGCCGCGGCGACGGCGGCGCCTACCCTGCTGCCCGGCGCTGCCGCGAACGCACTGGCGGGCGCGCGGGTGCTGCTGGTGGAAGACAACGCGCTGAACCAGGAACTGGCCCTGGACCTGCTCGGCCAGGCCGGCCTGCACGTGGTCGTTGCCGAGCACGGCCGCAAGGCGCTCGAAGCGCTGGCGCAGGACAGCGACTTCGACGGTGTGCTGATGGACTGCCAGATGCCCGTCATGGATGGCTTCGAGGCCACGCGTGCCATCCGTGCCGACGCGCGCTGGGCCCACCTGCCGGTGCTGGCCATGACCGCCAACGCCATGGCGGGCGACCGCGAACGGGTGCTGGCGGCCGGCATGAACGACCACATCTCCAAGCCCATCGACGTCGATGAGATGTTCGTCACCATGGCGCGCTGGATCCGGCCCCGGGTGCGGCGCTCCGCCGTGGTGGCCAAGGCCGCCTCGCCGGTGCCCGTCAGCGCCGCACCCGGTGCGCTGCCGGGCATCGACGTGAGTGGCGGCCTGCGCCGAACCCAGAACAACGCCCAGTTGTACCGGCGCATGCTGGACAAGTTCGCGAGCAGCAACGCGCGCTTCTCGCAGGCCTTCACGGCCGCGCTGGACGGCGGCGACCTGACGCTGGCGGCGCGGCTGGCCCATACCTTGCGCGGCACCGCCGGGACCATCGGCGCCAATGGCGTCTGGGAGGCTGCCACCGAACTGGAACTGGCCTGCAACCAGGGGCGTGGCCGCGCGCAGCAGATGGCGGCGCTGGCGCGCGTGGGGCGCGAGCTGTCGCCTGTGCTCGCCGGCCTGGCCACGCTGCTGGCACCGGCGGACGAGCCGGTGGCACCTGCCCCCAGCGTGCCGCTGGCGCAGGCGCAGGCGCGCCTGCTCGAACTGGCCGGCGAGCTGCGTGCGCTGCTGCTGGAATCCGACCCCGATGCGCTCAACCTGGGCGAGGCGCTGCGGGCGGCCGCGGCCGGCAGCACGGCGCAGCCGGTCATGGAGGAGGTCATGGAGGCGGTGGGCGACTACCGTTTCGACGAAGCGCTGGAGGCACTGGACCGCTGGAGCGCGCGCACCAGTGCCTGACCGCCGACGGACCTGCGCCGCACAGCGCCCGGTCTGCGTCCTCGGCCGGCCGGCTACGCGGCGGTCTGTGCATCGGCGCCAGACGCCGGCACCCTGCCGCTGGCCGCGTGCAGCACCTTCGTGCCGGCCCGGTCCCGCGCGGCCGCCCTGTGGCCACGCGCGGCCTCGGCCTCTTCCTTGGCGCCCTTGACCATCTCGCAGACCCAGTTGACCAGCACATTGGTGTAGGACTGACTCCAGGCCTTGGTCGACAGTGCGTGGTCTGCGCCCTTGATCACGCGGTAGGTCATGGAGTGGGCCTTCTGGAAGGCATCCAGGTAGTTCTTGATGACGGGATGCGGCACCATCGTGTCGAATTCCGACTCGACCAGCAGCACGTCGCCTTCGAACCGGGCTGCGGCCGCCAGCGCCCGGTTGCTGGCAGGAGCGACCACGCTGTTGCGGTAGGCGATGAGCTCCTCGCGGCTCAGAGCGCGCTTGGGCACCAGCCAGTCTGCATCCTTATAGAGCGCGGGCACGCGCATGCCCAGCCAGCGCACCGGCCGCAACGTGGTCAGGATGGCGGCGAGGTAGCCACCGTAGCTGCTGCCCACGACGGCCACGGCCGAGCCGTCGACCGAGGGGTGGCCCACGAGCACGTCGTAAGCGGCCAGCATGTCGGCCATGTTGTCCTCGCGCGTGACCGCATCGCGCGCGGCGCGGTCCTTGGCAGATCGGAAGAGCGTCGTGTAGGGAAAGA
>CAJYRH010000631.1 GCA_913776795.1 uncultured Pseudorhodoferax sp.
AGAGTTCGTGGGGCGAGCCGCCTCGAGCAGCATCGCCAGCGGTTGACATCGAAGCGTCTTCGCCGCACCGGCAGCGGCGGGAACGCTTGGTGCAACCGCAGCTTGCCGCTACGCCATTTGTTGCTGCTCCGGATCGTCGACACAACCAACTCTGCCAAAGAGTGGCAACCGTAAGATCAAAAGCGCTTCGGAAGCCCTCTCGCGGCAATCCCGCAGAGCCAAATAAAGACAGGCTGAACGAACGCGAACCAGCGAGCAGCTACTGTGCGGAGTTCCGTGACGAATGACTTGGATCATAGTTCCTAAGGTTCTGGCGCCTCGATGCACTAAAGAGTGTTGAACGAGCGATCGTGCTTGCGTGACTTGCGCAACTAGTTCTTCACCTGGGCTGGCAAAGCATTCTCGTTTCGTGTTGCGGCGACGCGCTGACCGCTGCGAACCTGATTGCAGGTATGCGGCCTTTACCCCTTCGACCAGAACTTCGCCATAGCCTTCATCCGCCGCTTTTCCTCAGTGGTCACGTAGACGGTCGTCGTTGCCAGCGACGCATGTCCCAGGATCTCCTTCTCGATCTCCACGCGAATGCCCCGCGCGATCGCGTGCGATGCATGGGTGTGCCGAAGCCAGTGCGTGCTCGCCCTGCGCAGTCGGTCCGCCCCCTTTACCTCTCCCAAAGAGTCCAGCACCCGCCCACACTCCTCGAAAAATCTCTTGAGCTGGTCGTACAGCGTGTTGGTCGCGATCCCATGCTTGGGGTCGTCCCCGTGCCGCTCCTGCAGCGACGGCGCCACCGCCGCCAGGTCGGCAGCCTTGCCCAGCAGGTAGGCCCCCTGATTGACCCCAGCCTCCGGGTCGGGGTCCAGGCCTCGGGCGATCAGGTATTCCGCCAGCAGGCCAACCACATCAACGGGTACCGGCACCTGGCGCAGCTTCTGCCCCTTGCCCACGACGTTGAGCAACCAGCCCTCCACGTGCTCCGCATCCTCGCTGTCCGGTGGGTACTCCACCCATTGCAGGTGGTCGACCTTGGCGGCCACTGCCTCCGACAGCCGCAACCCCGTGGCATAAAGAAGTGACAACGCCAGCTTCAACCGCTGGGATGTCGAGCTCTCGCGCTGCATGTCGGCCTGCTTGCAGATGAACTGCCACTGCGCCATCGTGAAGCTGCGCCCCGTGTTCATCTTGGGCAGCGCTGACCTCGGTACGGTGATGCCACTCCACGGATTGCCCATGAGGTAGTTCTTGTCCACCCAGTAGGCGTACAGATTCTTCAGCACGGTCAGCGCATGGCGCTGCGCCGCAACCGACAGGGGTCCTTCAAACGGCCGCCACAACGGTGACCAACGCTCTCGGTTGCGCTGCCCGCACCAGCGCGACCGCGGCAGCGGATCTCCTAAAAAATCCCGGTACGCAGTGCAGTCCTCGGTCGTCATTGACGACAGCGGCTTTCGCCGTTCGATGACGGCCCACAGCAAGAAGCGCTCGGCCTCCTTGCGGTAGGCCCGCTGGGTGTGCGACAGCGTCGTGAGCCAGTCCAAAGCGGACTCCACCCCCAGGTCGCGCCCGCGGCGCTTGGCCTTGGCCTGGGCCTGCTGTGCCGGCGAGGCCCCATTCTTGGAGCGCAACCATGTGAGGATGGCCTGGTAGTCGTTGCGCGCGGTCATTAGGCACTGGGCCTGCGGCCGGCGGTACACGCCCGCGCGACCGTCGAGCTCGGCGGGCACCAGCAGCTTCTCCAAAGGCCGCACATCGGTGGCCGGCTCCACCACCTTCTGCAGCTCGTGCCGGAACACTTTCCCGCGGGCCAGCGTCACGTGCCCACCGATGGCCAGGCCGAGCGAGGCTTGGTGTTCGGCCAGCCAGCGCTGCACGCGTGCGGCCTTGGCCGGGCCTAGACCACGGATGGACGCGGTCCAGTTGCGCCCTACCCCATTGATGCGCTCCACCAGCTGGTCCAGCGTGAAGATCCCCACTGCCTCCAACCGCCCGGACACGTTCGGGTTCAACCAGGCCGCCACGGCGTCGCCCGCGCGCGGAGGCTGGGCCGCTAGCTGCTCGAGCCAGCGCAGGGCATCGAGCTGCCGGGCAATGAGCTTGGCGCGCCGGCCCTGGCGTACGCTGGCCTTGCCAAACTCAGCTTCGAAGGCCTCGATCTGCTCTGCTTCTGAGAAGTCGTCCAGGCCGCGCTCCGCAGCGAAGTCCTCCAGCGAGGGCAGCACGGGTTCGGGATCTGCCAACCGGCGCACATCCATGAGGACGAGCCGCGCCGTGCCGTGTCGGCTTTCGCGGCGCGCGGCCGCGGCGAATGCGTCGCGGATCCAGTCGATGGTGCCCTTGACCAGGCGCAGGTCGGTGGCCAGGCCTTCCACCTGCAGGTAGCGGTCCCAGGCCTCACGCAGCGCGATGCCCTGCACGAGTGCGCGCATGAAGGCGAAGTGGGGGATGCCCAGCTTGCGGGTGCGAGCGTTGGAGACTTCGGCCTTCATGCCACCGCGGCGCGTGTGCGGCCGTGCGCGCGCCCTCTCCCTTCGCTGGTGCGACGCGCGCGAGCGCAGGGCAACCGCGATAAGTGCCTCGCCCTGCCCTTTCCGATTTGTCCTGCCACATCAAGCACTTGGAAGCC
>CAJYRH010000632.1 GCA_913776795.1 uncultured Pseudorhodoferax sp.
TCAGGCATCGGGCGCCTCCATCCGGGTCACGCCATCGAACCGCACCGACAGCCAGAGCAGGAGTGGCAGGGCCAGTGCCCACAGCGCCACCAGCGTGGCCAGTGCCGGCGCCACGTGGACGAATTGCGCACCGCCCAGCCGCACGCCGGCGGAGAACGCAGCAGGCCCGGCCACGGCACCCAGGCCGGCGGCCAGCCACAGGCGCCCGCGCAGCCAGCGCAGGTTGACATTCAGCGCGATCGCGAAGAGCCCCCACAGCGCCACCATCCAGTACGGCGGCCACTGCGCCAGCGGCTGGCCGGACGGATAGGCCACGTAGCCGAGCGCCACCACGACGGTCTCTGCCGCACCGCCGACCGCACAGGCCAGCAGCACCAGCCGCAGCTCGCGGCCTGGGTACTGGACCACACACAGATGCCATCCGATGGCGGCGAGTGCACACAGGGTTCCGGCCAGCGGACGGTCATGGGCAGCACCCAGCACCGCGGCGAACCACGCCAACTGGGAGACCACGACGTTGGCCAGCTGCAGCGCTCGCGTGGGCCCCGGCCCGGTCGTGGGGCGCCGCAGGGCGTTCGGAGCGGACATGGCAGGCAGCCGTGCGGCGGTCATGGGGCACGCCGCTCGAACAGGTAGTGGCTGACCCACCACTGCCGGCCTGCGTCGTAGCCGAACAGCTCTTCGACTGCCATGAAGAACAGGCGCCAGCGCTGCCACCAGATGCCGGCCTGGTCCTGGCCGTAGGTGGCGGCCATGAGCGGCATCAGCGTGTCGTGGGCCGCGTCCATGTTCGCCAGCCAGGCCGCGGCCGTGCGCTGGTAGTGCCGGCCGTCCCAGCGCCAGCGCTCCAGCAGGCGCAGGTCGTCCTGGCACTGCAGCGCCAGATCGTCGCTGGGCATCATGCCGCCGGAGAAGAAGTACCGGCTCATCCAGTCGCTCTCGTCCCGCACCTCGAAGGGATACGGCGCCTCGCGGTGCGCGAACACGTGCATGAAGAAGCGCCCGCCCGGCACCAGCCAGCGCGCCACCTGGGCAAAGGCGCGCGGCCAGTTGCGCAGGTGCTCGAACATCTCGACCGACACCACGCGGTCGAAACGTTCCTCGGTATCGAAGCCGTTGATGTCGCAGGTCAGCACGCTGAGGTTGGACAGCCCGCGCCGGCGGGCCTCGGCCTCGATGTACCCGCGCTGCGAGTGGGAGTTGGACAGTGCCGTGATCCGGCTGTTCGGGTAGCGCTCGGCCATCCACAGCGACAGCGAACCCCATCCGCATCCCAGTTCGAGCACGCGCTGGCCGTCCTGCAGCTGCGCGCGGCTGCAGGTGGTGGTGAGCGCGGCGGCCTCGGCTTCGGCCAGGGTCTGCACGCCGGCTGGCCAATGGCAGCTGCTGTATTTGCGGTGTGGGCCCAGCACCTCGGCGAAGAACGCGGCCGGCACCTCGTAGTGCTGCTCGTTGGCCTTCTCCGGCAGCGGAGCGAGCGCGGCCTGGCGCATCTGCGCCAGGAAGGCCTGGGTCTGCTGGGCTCCGGCCTCGGCGTCGCCGCTGCGCAACTCGGCAAGGCGCTGGCGCAGCAGGTGGCGGATGCCGCCGCGCACGACACGGTCGGGCAGGCGGCCCTGTTCGGCCCAGCGCAGGGCAGTGGAGGAGGTGAGGTCGAGGTTGCGGGTCATGCCGCTGGTACGCGGCGCGGGAGCGGGTGGATCACCCGTGGGTCGTCAAACCCCCAGCACCCCGTGCAGGCGCGTCGAGGTGGTCGTGTACTCCACCACCACCTTGCGCCCGCTGACCAGCCGTTCGGCAGCGTCGTACGCTGCCAGCGTCGCCTCGTGGAAGCCGCACAGGATCAGCTTTTTCTTGCCCGGGTAATGGTTGATGTCGCCCACCGCGTAGACGCCCGGCAGGCTGGTCGCGCAGCTGGCCGGGTCGACCACGAGCTGCTTGCGTTCCAGTGCCAGGCCCCAGCCGGCGATGGCGCCGAGCCGGGGTGACAGGCCCTGGCGCACGAGCAGCAGGTCCAGCGCCAGCTGCGTGTCCGGGCCCTCGGCATGGCTGAGCACCAACCGGGCAAGTTCGCCCCGGGGGCCGATGGCGAAGCCGGTTGGCTGCCCGGTCAAGACCCGCACGCTGCCGACGTCGCGCAGGCGCTGCAGCACGGACAGCTGGGCCGGTTCGGCCTCGAAGGCATCCCGCCTGTGCAACAGGGTCAGCGAAGCCGGTTGGGCAGCGGCGAGAGCGATGGCCGATGCCACGGCTTCCTCTCCGCCTCCCACAACGACCAAGTGCCGGCCGGCAGCCGCCGCCGGTTCGGGCGCGTGGTAGTGCAGCGTCCCGCCCTCGAAGGCATCGATGCCTTCGATGCGCAACCGCCGCGGCTGGAAGGCGCCGATGCCGGCCGCGATGAACACCGCACGGGCCGCGAACTGCGTACCGGCGCTGGTGGCCAGTTGCAAGCGCCCATCGGGCAGGGTGCTGAACGCAGCGGCTTCCTGCCCCAAGTGCAGCTGCGGCGCAAACGGCGCGATCTGCTGCTGCAAGGAGGCAACGAGTTCGCGCCCGGTGCAGACCGGTACGCCAGGGATGTCGTAGATGGGTTTGTCGGCGTACAGCGCGGCGCACTGGCCGCCCACGTAAGGAAGCACGTCCACGATGTGGGCCCGGATGTCCTGCAGGCCCAGCTGGAAGGCCTGGAACAGTCCGGCGGGGCCGGCGCCGAGGATGAGCGCGTCGGTCTCGATCACGCGCGCCCGGCTCTCACTTCACCAGCTCGGAGATCTTGTTCGGCTTGTCCTTCCAGTCGTCGGCATCGGCCAGCGGCGCCTTGCGCTTGGTGATGCTCTTCCAGCCGTCGGCCAACGCCAGTTCGGCATTCAGCTTGATGAAGGCGAGCTGGTCCGCCGGCAGGTCTTCCTCGGCGAAGATGGCGTTGGCTGGGCACTCGGGGATGCACACCGCGCAGTCGATGCATTCGTCCGGGTCGATCACCAGCATGTTCGGGCCTTCGCGGAAGCAGTCCACGGGACACACGTCGACACAGTCGGTGTATTTGCAGCGGATACAGTTTTCGGAGACGACGTGGGTCATGGTGTTGGTGGAGTGCGGGCGGACGGGGCCGCTGGGGAAAACCCGCGATTTTAGGGACATTTGCACCAGAGCCCGTGCGCGGCCCTGCTTCCGGCATGGGTGTGGCGCATGGGAGGCGGCGCGTTCAGCGCATCAGCACGGCGGCGGCGGTCTTGTGCGAGGCCTGGTCGACCAGCACCAGTGCACCCAGCGTGCGCGACTGCGCGTAGGGCCTGGCCGCGATGCTGTCCTGCAGAACCAATTCGACGGCGCCGATCGCATTGGCGTCGAGCTGCGTGGCGGCCTGCTCGGCCAGGGTGTGGATGTCCAGCTGGTGCACGATGCGGCGCACCTTGGCCTTGACCCAGCGGTGGCCGTGCAGGGCCCAGTAGGCGCGACCGGGCACCAGCGGTTCGTCGTCCATCCAGGCGACGGTGGCGGCGATCTCGCGCACGCCCTGCAGCGCCTTGCCGTCTTCGGCCTCCGCCAGCAGCCAGTCGCCGCGCGAGACGTCGACCTCGCGGTCCAGCACGATGCCGGCGCTGTGGCCGGCCGCCACGTCCTGCTCGGTGCGCACGTGGTTCAGCACGCGGGCGATGGTGGCACTCTGCCCGCTGGGCAGGATGCGCACGCGCTGGCCCACGGCGGCCTGGCCCGTGGCCACGCGGCCCCAGAACACGCGGCGGCCCTGGCTCGTGTCGGAGGAGGACGAGAATTTCTCGACCCACTGCACCGGGAAGGCCAGCGGCAGGCCGGTCTCGGCCGGTGTGTTGGACAGGCCCTCGAGGATGCGCAGCAGGCTGGGGCCGTGGTAGCCGCACCAGTGCGCACCGTCGGCCGCGGCCGGTGCTGGATCGACCACGTTCCAGCCCTTGAGCGCGGAGACGGGCACGATGGCCTCCACCGCGATGCCCGCCTCCTGGGCGAAGGCACGCAGCGCGGCTGCGATGCGGGTGTAGGCCCGCTGGGGGTCGGCTACTGCGTCGAGCTTGTTCACGGCGAACACGATGGCCGGCACGCGCAGCAGCTGCACGAGCAGGGCATGGCGGCGCGTCTGCGCCAGCAGCGGGAATTCGGCATCCTGCCAGGCGAGCTTGGTCGCGTCGACCAGCAGCACGGCCGCGTCGGCGCTCGATGCGGCCGTGACCATGTTGCGCGTGTACTGCTCATGGCCCGGCGTGTCGCCGATGATGAACTTGCGCCGCGTGGTCGAGAAGTAGCGGTAGGCCACGTCGATCGTGATGCCCTGCTCGCGCTCGGCCGACAGGCCGTCGGTCAGCAGCGCGAGATCGGTCTCTCGGCCGTCCTGGCCCTGGCGCTGCACGCCGGCCAGCTGGTCGGAGAGCACCGCCTTGCTGTCCACCAGCAGGCGGCCGATCAGCGTGCTCTTGCCGTCGTCGACGGAGCCGCATGTGATGAACTTCAGAGCAGCCGTCGGTGCGGCGTCGTTGGCGGCGGTCGTCACGGGTCGTTCCAGCGTCGCAGTCATCAGAAGTAACCGTCCTTCTTGCGCTTTTCCATCGAGGCTTCGGAGGTCTTGTCGTCCATGCGCGTGGCGCCGCGCTCGCTGACGTCGGACAACAGCGTCTCCACCACGATCTCCTCGGGCGTGCTGGCCAGGCTTTCGACCGGGCAGGTGCAGGTGATGTCGCCCACGGTGCGGAAACGCACCTGGCGGCGCTCGGCGGTCTCGCCGTCTTTCAACGGCGTGAGTTCGGTCACGGGCACGAGCAGGCCGCGCCGCTCCACGACCAGGCGCTCATGGCTGTAGTACAGCGAAGGCAGTGCGATGTTCTCGCGGGCGATGTACTGCCAGACGTCGCGCTCGGTCCAGTTGGAGATCGGGAACACGCGGAAATGCTCACCGCTCTGCAGCCGGGTGTTGAAGAGCGTCCAGAGTTCGGGGCGCTGGGCCTTGGGCTGCCATTGGCCGAAG
>CAJYRH010000633.1 GCA_913776795.1 uncultured Pseudorhodoferax sp.
CTGCGGCTTGGCGTCCTTGATGCGCTGCACGTAGGCCGAGAAGTCGGGGTTGCTCATGGGCGTCTTCAGCTCACCGACGACCTTGCCGCCGCCCTGCTCGAAGGCCTTCTTGAACGCGGTCAGCGCATCGGTGCCGGGCGCGTAGTCGGCCACCACCACGTACGCTTCCTTGGTGCCGCTCTTCAGCATCCAGCGTGCCATGGGGTCGGACACCTGCTGCACCGTGAACGACAGCCGCGCCACATAGGGCGAGGCCGCGGTGATGCCCGAGGACGAGGCGTTCATGACCACCGTGGGCACCTTGGCCTGCGTGGCGACGGCGGCCACGGCATAGGCGTTGGGGCTGAAGTCCAGGCCCGTGAGGATCTGCACCTTGTCGCGCACGATCAGCTCCTGCGCCATGCGCTTGGAGGCGTCGGGGTTGGCGCCCCCCGTGTCCTTCTTGACCACTTCGACCGTGCGGCCCGCGATCTTGCCGCCATGCTCCTTGAGGTACAGCGCCACGCCCGCGTCGAACTGGCGGCCGTAGTCGGCATAGGGGCCGGAGTAGGTGCCGATCAGGCCGATCTTGAGCGCGTCCTGGGCGTGCGCGGCCCCCGCGAGGCAGGCCAGAGCCGCGGCGGCCAGAAGGGTGCGTTTGGTCATCTTCATGGTGGAACTCCCTGGGAAAAGATCAGCCCGCAGGCCGGATGGTGGAAAACGGTTTGAGGTCGGCCGCGGAATCGGCCAGGGTCTCGGCGGGGATGCGTGCGGCGCCCGCGATCAGCTTGCGCGCCAGCATGTGTTCGGCCGGGCGGTTGACCGAATGCGCGGCGGCGACGGCGCCATCGCGCAGGTAGAACAGCGTGAAGCGGTCGCTGGCCATGTCGCCGCGCAGCACGGTCTCGTCGCCGTGCACGGGCAGGCCAGCCATCTGCAGCTTGAGGTCGTGCTGCTCGCTCCAGAACCAGGGCACGGCGGTGAGCGGCTGCGGCTGGCCGACCAGCACCGAGGCTGCGGCGCGGGCGCCGTCATTGGCGGCCTGGATGGACTCCAGGCGCAGGCGGGCCGGGCCGCCCGGCCGCGCGGGCAGCTCCATGTTGGCCGCGTCACCGGCGGCCAGCACGTTCGGCACGCTGGTGCGGCCGCAGGCATCGACGAGGATGCCGCCGGCGCAGGCGATGCCGGCGGCTTCGGCCAGTTCCACGTTGGGCAGTACGCCGATGCCGAGCACGACGAGGTCGCAATCGAGCTGGCGGCCATCGTCGAGCAGCACGGATTGCACATGGCCCTGCGTGTCGCCCAGCAGCGCCTGCACGCCGCGGCCCAGTTCCAGGGCCACGCCGCGCTGGCGGTGGGCCGCGGCCACGTAGTCGGACATCGCGGGCGGAAAGCTGCGCGCGAGCAGCCGCGTCTGGCCCTCGACCACGGTGACCTGCGCGCCGGCCGCCGTGAGCGCGGCCGCGACCTCCAGGCCGATGAAGCCACCGCCCACCACGCAGGCGCGTGTGCTGCGTCCCAGGGCCTGTTGCACGGCCAGCGCATCGTCCAGCGTGCGCAGCTGGTGCACGCCCTGCAGGTCGGCGCCGGGCACGGCCAGCGGACGGCAGCGCGCGCCGGTGGCCAGGGCCAGCCAGCCATAGTCCAGGCGGCTGCCATCGGCCAACTGCACGCGCCGCGCGGCGAGGTCGAGCGCCGTGGCGCGCACACCCAGGCGCAGGTCGATGTTCTGCTCGGCGTAGAAGTCCGGCCCGCGCAGCGCGAGCTGGTCCACCGCGGTCTTGCCGCTCAGCAGTCCCTTGGACAGCGGCGGGCGCTGGTAGGGCGCGTGCGCCTCGTCGCCGAGCAGCACAATGGGCGCGCCGAATCCCTGCTCGCGCGCCGCGGCGGCGAGCTGCACGCCTGCGTAAGAAGCGCCGACGATGACCAGGGCATCCGCCATCAGACCTGCGTCTCCGGCACGCGGACCGTGAGGCCGTCGAGCGCGGCCGTGACGGTGATCTGGCAGGACAGTCGGCTGTTGGGTGCGCGCGGACTCGCGGTGCCGTCCAGCAGCTCGTCCTCCATCTCGTCGGGCGGCGTCAGTTGTTCCAGGAAGTCTTCGGCGACGTAGACGTGGCAGGTCGCGCAGGAGCAGCTGCCGCCGCACTCGGCGTCGATGCCGCGGATGTTGTGGCGGATGGCGGTCTCCATCACGCTGGCGCCGGGCTTGGCGTCGACGCTGCGCGTGCTGCCGTCTTGGAGGATGTAGTGGATCGTGGTCATTGAACTCTCGGATGTCGTTTGCGCAGGCTCGGCGTCGCCTGGTATGGCACGGTGCCGAAGGCCGCGGAGCAGGCCATGCCAGCGAACCCGCGGAACTGGCTCTGCCAGGCCGCTGGGTGCGCCCTCTTCGCGCAGCGGAAGGGGGTTGGCGGAGCGCGCAGCGCGGAGACTGGGGGATTCAACATTCAAAACATGTCGAAGTACTCGCGGTGTTCCCACTCGGTGACTTCGAGGTTGAAGCGTGCGATTTCGGCCTGCTTGATGTGGCAGTAGTAGTCGACGAAGGTCTTGCCCAGACCCTCGACCAGCACGGCGTCGGCCTGCAGCGCCACCAGGGCCGCGTCGAGCGAACGGGGCAGCTGTTCGGCCGGGGTCTCGTAGGGCACGTCGGCGGAGGGGCCGGGGTCCATGGCCTGCTCCACGCCGTGCAGGCCCGAGAAGATCTGCGAGGCCAGGTACAGGTAGGGGTTGGCCGTGGGCTCGCCGACGCGGTTCTCGATGCGCGAGGCCTTGTCACCCGGCGCACCCAGCACGCGCAGCATGGCGCCGCGGTTGTCCTGGGCCCAGATCGCGCGGTCCGGCGCCAGCGAGAAGGGTCGGTAGCGCCGGTAGCCGTTCAGCGTGGGGCTGGCCAGTGCGGCGGCACCCACGGCGTGTGCCTTGAGGCCCGCCAGGTACTGCATGCCCAGCGGGCTCAGCGGGTGCGCGTCGGCCCCACCGGCCGCGGGCATGAAGGCGTTGGCGCCGCCCGCGGCGTGGCGCAGCGACTGGTGCAGATGCCAGCCGCTGGACATCACGCTGGGAATCTTCGGGCGGCACATGAAGGTGGCGTGGTACCCATTGCGCTGGCAGATCTGCTTGATCGCGCTGCGCAGCAGCACCATGGTGTCGGCCGGCAGCAGGCCCACGGTGGGGCCGAAGACGAGCTCGAACTGGCTGGGGCCGAACTCGATCTCCAGCGAATGCAGCGGCAGGCCCAGCGCCTGCAGCTGGGTGCGCAGCAGGTCCATGAGCGCGTCCACGCGGTCATAGCGCAGTTCGGTCAGATACTGGTGGCCGTGGGTGAGCAGCGAGACGGCGGGCGGCGTGCCGGGCTGGCCCGCGTCGGCCAGGGCCATGGCGGCCTCGTCGAGCTTGAACACGTGGAACTCGACCTCCAGGCCGGCCACGAGCTCCAGGCCGCGCGCGCCCAGGCGGTCCAGTGCGCGTTGCAGGATGCGGCGCGTGGCGAAGGGGCAGGCCTGGCCGTCCTTCATGTACGCATCGCACAGCACCCAGCCCGTGCGCGGCGCCCAGGGCAGCATGCGGAAGGTGCCGGGGTCGGGCAGCACCGTGAAGTCGGCACCGCCCTGCAGGCCTTCGAGCGCGAAGCCGCCACCGGCCGAGAACACCGGGAACACCGAGCGGTGCGAGGTGTCCTTGGCCAGCAGCGTGGTGGTGAGGTTGATGCCACTGGCCAGGGCGCCGCGGGCGGCCTCGGCGACCAGCGTCTTGCCGCGCAGCACGCCGTGCTGGTCGGGCCAGGCGAAGCGCAGCACGTCGAGTTCGCCCGCGTCGATGCGTTGGATGATCTCGGCGGCCTGGGCCTGCTGGTCGGTGCTCCAGAGGCCGAAGCGTTCGGCGAAGGTGCTCATTGCGCGTTGCCTCAGGCTGCGGCCAGACGGGCGCTAGCCCAGTCGGAACCCTGGCGGCGCGCCAGGTCGGCCTCGAGGCAGTAGCGGTCGGTCCTGTCGGCAGCCGCCACGCCGTCGATGGACGGCGGCCCCGTGAAGGTGCCCGCCTCCTCGGCCGTGGGATGCATGGGCACCGGCTCGCCCGCCTGCGCGGCCTCGATCGCCTTCAAGAGCTGGCGGCGGTACAGCATGATGCCCTTGTCCGTCGTGCCCAGGTGCTCGCGCGTGCGGTCCTGGATGGGGCCCATGGATTCGCACGCCCACTGGTCGTGCACGTTGATGTCCTCGCCCATGCCGGTGTAGGTCTTGTTGCGCTGTTCCTCGGCGCTGTAGCCGTACTGGTTGCGCTTGTTCTTGCGCGAGGTGTAGTGGGGCAGGTCGATGGTCTTCAAGCGCTGCTCGCGCATCTGCTGCTTGTCCACCGGGCCGGTGAAGCTCGTGAAGATGGCGTACCAGTAGCAATGCGTGTCGTCCACCGGCACATGCCACTGCGAGATCGTCATTTCGGTGCTCATCGGGATCACGAAGGCCTGCGGGAACACCACGTTGGTCACGCGCACATGGGTGTGCTCGGGCGACAGCGTGCGCAGCGTGGTCAGCCGCATGCCGTAGGGCGCGGCCTCGGCGCGGATCTCGGGCCGGTCGTACTCGCGCAGCACCTGGGTGATGGCCATGCTTGAGTCGGCCGAGGCGCCGCGAAATTGCTTGCCGTAACTCTCTGAGGTGTCTTCGTCCTCGTAGAAGCGGTGCAGGAAAGAGGCGTGGGCCGGGTCCATGCCCACCTCCAGCGCCTGCAGCCAATTGCATTCCCACAGGCCCTTGAACGCGAAGGTGTGGCTGTCGGGTGCAACGAAGCAGTCGAATTCGGGGAACGCGGGCGGCTCGCCCTCGCCGATGTAGGCGAACACGATGCCGCTTTTCTCGACGACCGGGTAGGCGCCCTGGCGGATGCGCGTGCACAGCTTGCTGCCGGCGGGCTCGGCCGGCGTCTCCAGGCACTGGCCGGTCGCATCGAACAGCCAGCCGTGGAAGGCGCAGCGCACGCCGCCGTTCTCCAGCCGGCCATAGGCCAGGTCGGCGCCGCGGTGCGGACAGTCGCGGTCCAGCAGGCCCAGGCGTCCGGTCTCGTCGCGGAACAGCACGAAGTGCTGGCCCATCAGCTGCACGGGCTTGAGCGGGCGTGGCCCATGCAGCTCTTCGGACAGGGCCACCGGCTGCCAGTACTTGCGCAGCAGCGTGCCGGCCGGTGTGCCGCGCCCGACGCGGGTGATGAAGTCGTTCTGTTCGGCACTGATCATCGTGGGCTCCAGGGTAAATTCAGACCTGCACGCCATTGCATGCAATGGAATTCATTGTCGTCGTCACCTGATCTATGTCAAAGAGGAGTCGCACTGAATTGCTCGGGATTCTGTCCGGTTCGAGAAGGTTTGCCGTGCATCAAAGCAGTGCATTGGCGAGTTGACGGGGTATTCGTCATTGGTTGCATGCAGAAAATGGGCCAGCCAGCGAACTGGTGCGTGCATTGAATGCGGCTTCTACAATCGCCGGCCAACTCCTGCATGCAACGAGGCCCTGCCCATGGACTCCCAACAATCCCGCGTGCTCGTACAGCTGCGCGACATGATCCTGAAGGGCGAATTCGGCCCTGGCGAGCGCCTGGCCGAGATTCC
>CAJYRH010000634.1 GCA_913776795.1 uncultured Pseudorhodoferax sp.
GAGGCGTCGGCCGTGGCGGTGCTCTACGCCCTGGTCGTGGGCATGGTGGTGTACCGCGAGATCGGCCTGCGCGATCTCTTTCCCATCCTGCGCAAGTCGGTGGTTTCGTCGGCCGTGATCATGTTCATCATCGCCAACGCCGGCCTGTTCGCCTTCCTGATCACGCGCGCCGGCGTGCCCGACGCCATCGGCCGCTGGCTGGAGGCCGTGCTGCAGTCGCCGGCACTGTTCCTGCTGGGGGTGAACGCGGCGCTGTTCGTGATCGGGATGTTCATCGAGACCAGCGCAGCCATCATCGTGCTGGCGCCCATCCTCGCGCCGGTGGCGGTGCACTTCGGCATCGATCCCGTCCACTTTGGCCTGATCATGGTGGTCAACCTGGCGCTGGGCATGATCACGCCGCCATTCGGCGTGAACCTGTTCGCGGCCTGCACGGTGGCGCGCATCCCGCTGGACCGCATCATCGGGCACCTGATCCCGTTCGTGCTCGTGATCCTCGGCTGCCTCATGGTCATCACCTACGTCCCGGGCATTTCGCTGGCCCTGCGCGACCTGGCCTTCGCAAAATAGTCCAGCCCCATGGTTAGAATCCGCGCCGTCAGGAGAGAGCCCTTCGCGCAAGGGCCGCCGACGGCGCAGGCTCACCCCCGAACGCTCAGGCAAAAAGACTGATCCAGGTCTTGCAAGACCTTCCTCACTGGAGAGAGGCCCGCTTCGAGCGGGTCCACCGAAGGGGCAAACCGCGAATGCGGCGAATCTCTCAGGTAAAGCGGACAGCGAGGCAGCCCATGGCACCCACGTGCCATGCCGTGTATCTGCCTCCAGGAAGTCCGCCATGCCCTCCGACACCCTGCTGAAAACGCCTCTGCACGCCCTGCACCTGGAACTGGGCGCGCGCATGGTCCCCTTCGCCGGCTACAGCATGCCGGTGCAATACCCCAAGGGCCTGATGGCCGAGCATCTGCAGGTGCGTGCCGCAGCCGGCCTGTTCGACGTCTCGCACATGGGCCAGCTGCGCCTGGAGGGAAGCGATGCGGCGGCAGCCTTCGAGACCCTGGTCCCGGTCGACGTGCTGGGGCTGGGCACCGACAGGCAGCGTTACGGCCTGCTGCTGGCGGACGACGGCGGCATCCTGGACGACCTGATGTTCGTGAACCGGGGCGATCACCTGTTCGTGATCGTCAACGGCGCCTGCAAGGTGGCCGACACCGCGCACATGCAGGCCCGCATCGGCCAGCGTTGCGCCGTCGTGCCGATGCCCGACCATGGCCTGCTCGCGCTGCAAGGCCCCCAGGCCGTCGGTGCACTGGCCCGCGTGGTGCCCAGGGTCGACCAGCTCGTCTTCATGACCGGTGGCGCCTTCGACTGGAATGGCGCCGCGCTCTACATCACCCGCAGCGGCTACACGGGCGAGGACGGCTTCGAGATCTCCGTGCCCGGTCCCTGGGCCGAATCCCTGGCCCGCGCGCTGCTGGAGCAGCCCGAGGTGCAGCCCATCGGACTGGGCGCGCGCAATTCCCTGCGCCTGGAAGCCGGCCTGTGCCTGTACGGCAACGACATCGACACCACGACCACGCCGGTCGAGGCCAACCTGAACTGGGCCATGCAGAAGGTGCGCCGCACGGGCGGCGCCCGCGCTGGCGGCTTCCCGGGCGCCGGCAAGGTACTGGCGCAGCTGGACGGCAGCGCGCCTGTCGAGCGCAAGCGCGTCGGTCTCCTTGCCCTGGAGCGCGTGCCGGTGCGCGAACACACCGCCCTGCAATCGCTCGAAGGCAGCGCCATCGGCGAAGTGACCAGCGGCCTGCTGGCCCCCAGCGTGGACAAGCCCATTGCCATGGCCTACGTGCGGACGGACTTCTCGGCGCCCGGCACGAAAGTCAACGCCGTCGTCCGCGGCAAGGCCGTGCCCATGGAAGTCGTCGCCCTCCCCTTCACCCCGCCGCGCTACCACCGTGGCTGAAACTTTTCCCCAACCCAAGGACACACCATGATCAAGTACACCGAAGACCACGAATGGCTGAAGGTCGAGGGCGACACCGCCACCGTCGGCATCACCGTCCACGCGCAGGATGCGCTGGGCGATGTGGTGTTCGTCGACCTGCCCGAAGTCGGCAAGACCCTGGCGCACAAGGACGTGGCCGGCGTCGTCGAATCGGTCAAGGCCGCGGCCGACGTCTACATGCCGGTGGACGGCGAGATCACCGAGGTCAACGAAGCGCTGCGCGCCGACCCGGCCCTGGCCAACAGCGACCCGCTCGGCGCCGGCTGGTTCTTCAAGGTGAAGCTGTCCGATGCATCGCAACTCGATGCGCTGCTCGACGAGACCGCCTACAACGCCTTCGCCGCGAGCAACTAGGCCCACCCCCGTTTCTTGCTCACTGCGTGTAGCCGAATCCCCCCTCAAGGGGGCGCACCCAACGGCCTGGCAGAGCCAGTTCCGCGGGTGCACGCGAACGGGTTTCGCTGCGCTAACCGATAAAAGCCGCCGCTCGCCAAGCAAGCGTCCCCGAAGTACCTGGCCCAAGTACACACCATGACCGAGACCACGCCCACCCTCGCCGAACTCGAGAACCCATCGGAATTCGTCGCCCGCCACATCGGCATCACGCCGGACGACGAGGCCCGCATGCTGGCCGTGGTCGGGGCCGGCTCGCGCCAGGAACTCGTGGCCGGCATCGTGCCGGCCAGCATCGCGCGCCCCGCGCCCATGCAGCTGCCGCCGGCAGCCAGCGAAGCGGCTGCGCTGGCCGAGCTGCGCGCCATCGCCGCGCAGAACCGCGTGTTCAAGAGCTACATCGGCCAGGGATACCATGGCACGCTGACGCCGGGTGTGATCCTGCGCAACATCCTGGAGAACCCGGCCTGGTACACGGCCTACACGCCCTACCAGGCGGAGATCAGCCAGGGCCGCATGGAGGCGCTGGTCAACTTCCAGACCATGGTCACGGACCTGACCGGCATGGACATCGCCAACGCCTCCATGCTGGACGAGGCCACGGCCGCGGCCGAGGCCATGACGCTGGCCAGGCGCAGCGTCAAGAGCAAGAGCAACACCTTCCTCGTGGCAGACGACTGCCATCCGCAGACCATCGAGGTGGTGCGCACGCGCGCCGAGCCGCTGGGCATCGCGGTCGTCGTCGCGCCGCTGGCCGAACTGCGCACGCAGACCGGCTTCGGCCTGCTGCTGCAGTACCCCGGCACGGCCGGCGCGCTGCCCGAGGTGCAAGGCCTGGCCGACGCGCTGCATGCACAGGACGCCGCGCTCTGCGTGGCCGCCGACCTGCTGGCCCTCACGCTGCTGACGCCTCCCGGCGAATGGGGCGCCGACATCGTGGTCGGCACCACGCAGCGCTTCGGCATGCCCATGGGCAACGGTGGCCCGCACGCGGCCTACATGGCTTGCCGCGACGCCTTCAAGCGCTCGCTGCCGGGCCGCCTCGTGGGCGTCAGTGTGGACGTGGAAGGCCGACCCGCGTACCGCCTCGCGCTGCAGACGCGCGAGCAGCACATCCGCCGCGAAAAGGCGACCTCCAACATCTGCACGGCCCAGGTGCTGCCGGCCGTGGTGGCCAGCATGTACGCGGTCTACCACGGCCCGCAGGGCCTGACCCGCATCGCCCAACGCACGGCGCGCCTGGCCGCCATCCTGGCGCGCGGGCTGGAGCAGATGGGCTTTTCGCTCGTGCACGGCGCCGGCTTCGACACGCTGGCCGTGCGCACGGCTAGCGAGAGCTCGGCCATCCTCGACCGCGCCCAGCGCGGCCAGGCCAACCTGCGGCGGCTGGCCGGGGACTGCCTGGGCGTGGCACTGGACGAGACCACCACGCGCGAGGACATCGTCTCGCTGTGGACCTGGTTCGCCGACGACGCGTCCAAGGTGCCGGCCTTTGCCGCGCTCGAAGCCGGCGCGCCCGACCGCATCCCGGCTGCACTGCGCCGCAGCACGCCCTTCCTCGCGCACCCGGTCTTCAACACCCACCACAGCGAGACCGGCATGCTGCGCTACATCCGCGCCCTGTCGGACAAGGACCTCGCGCTGGACCGCAGCATGATCCCGCTGGGCAGCTGCACCATGAAGCTCAACGCGACCAGCGAGATGATCCCGATCACCTGGCCGGGCTTCGCTGAGATCCACCCCTTCGCGCCCGCCGACCAGCTGCAGGGCTATGCCACGCTGAACCGCCAGCTGTGCGACTGGCTCAGCCAGGCCACCGGCTACGCCGGCATCAGCCTGCAGCCCAACGCCGGCTCGCAGGGCGAGTACGCAGGCCTGCTGGCCATCCGCGCCTGGCACAAGGCGCGCGGCCAGGCCCAGCGCGACATCTGCCTCATCCCGTCCTCTGCCCATGGCACGAACCCCGCCAGCGCGCAGATGGTCGGCCTCACGGTGGTCGTCACAGCCTGCGACAGCCAGGGCAACGTGGACCTGGCCGACCTCGCCGCCAAGTGCGAGAAGCATTCGGACCGCCTGGCTTGCGTGATGATCACCTACCCCAGCACGCACGGCGTGTTCGAGACCCAGGTGAAAGAGTTGTGTGCGCTGGTGCACCGGCACGGCGGCCGCGTCTACGTGGACGGCGCCAACATGAACGCGCTGGTCGGCGTGGCCGCGCCGGGCGAGTTCGGCGGCGACGTGAGCCACCTGAACCTGCACAAGACCTTCTGCATCCCGCACGGCGGCGGCGGTCCTGGCGTCGGGCCGGTGTGCGTGGTCGAAGACCTCGTGCCCTTCCTGCCCGGCCACGGTGCGGCGGGCATGGAACACGCCGGCGTCGGCGCCGTCTCGGCCGCGCCGCTGGGCAACGCGGCCGTGCTGCCGATCAGCTGGATGTACATCCGCATGATGGGTGCCGACGGGCTCACGCGCGCCACGGAGACCGCCATCCTCTCGGCCAACTACGTCAGCGCGCAGCTGCGCGACCACTTCCCCACGCTGTACGCCTCGGCCAACGGCCATGTGGCGCACGAGTGCATCCTGGACCTGCGTGCCATCACCAAAACCAGCGGCGTGACGGCCGAGGACGTGGCCAAGCGGCTCATCGACTACGGCTTCCACGCGCCCACGCTGAGCTTCCCGGTGGCCGGCACGCTGATGGTCGAGCCGACCGAGAGCGAGACGCTGTCCGAACTGGACCGTTTCATCGATGCGATGATCGCCATCCGCGCCGAGATCCGGCAGGTCGAGAACGGAACATGGCCCAGCGACGACAACCCGCTCAAGAACGCGCCCCACACCGCCGCCACGCTGCTGCAGGCCGACTGGTCACGCCCCTATCCACGCGAACTCGGCGCCGTGGCCAGGCCGGGCCAGGCCCTGGCCAAGTACTGGCCGCCGGTGGCGCGGGTGGACAACGTCTACGGCGACCGCAACCTGTTCTGCAGCTGCGTGCCGGTGGACGCCCACGCCTGAGCGCGTCCCCGGGCGGCCTCCAATGACCACGCCGGCCCGCCCACCGCTGGACGTGCCGGCCGGCGCATCGGCCATCGAGAGCTACCAGCTGCCCCAGCTGATCCGCGACCTGCGCACGTACCAGGCCGAGCTGGAGAGCCAGAACAAGGTCCTGCGCTACAGCCAGTCCATGGCCGAGGCCGCGTCCGAACGCTTCGAGACCTTGTTCTCCAGCGTGCCGCTGGCGCTGATGGTCATCGACGAGCACGACCTCGTGGTGCAGAGCAACTCGATGGCGCAGCGTTCGTTCCAGCCGACCGAGCGCGACCGCCCGCTCAACTTCCTGATGCCTTTCGTGAGCACCGGCAGTGCCGATGCCGTGCGGGCCGCCTTCGCCCAGGCCCGCACCGATGGGCAGGCCGAGGCCAAGGAGGTGCTGTTCCAGATCGGTGACGACGGCGCCATCACGGGGGACCTGCACATCGCCCGGCTGGACAACGCGCACGAGCCCACGGCGCACTTCATCTGTGCCGTGATCGACCAGGGCCCGCTCCTGGCCGAACGCCGCGCCCTGCTGCAGAGCGGGGCCGAGCTGCAGCAGCGCAACGAGCAGCTGCGCCTGAGCGAGGCACGGCTGGCCGACATCATCAACTCCTCGCTCGACGCCATCGTCTGCGTCGATCGCGAGCGCCGCATCACGGTGTTCAACCCCACGGCTGCTGCCCTGTTCCAGTGCTCGCCGGGCGACGCGCTGGGCAGCCCGCTCGAGCGCTTCTTCCCCGATGCGGCCGAGGTGCTGGCCATGCACCAGATTTCCACCGAGCTGCCGGCCACCGAGATGCAGGCGCTGACCGCCCTGGGCAGCGCCGTGCCGGTGGAAGTCAGCGTGGCGTTCGGCGACACCACCACCGTGTTTGCACGCGACCTGACCGCCCGCAAGCGCGAAGAGGCGCAGCGCAATGCGCTGGAGGTACAGCTGCGCGAATCGCAGAAGATGCAGGCCGTGGGCACGATGGCCGGCGGCATCGCGCATGACTTCAACAACATCCTGCACGCCATCCTGGGCAACGTGGAGCTGGCCAAGGAAGACAGCGGCCTGAACGGTTCCGCGCAGGAAAGCCTGCGCGAGATCGAGAAGGCCGGCCGGCGTGCACGCGACCTGGTGCGCCAGATCCTGACCTTCAGCCGCAACGAGGCGCCGCGCCGCGTGCCCATCGACCTGGCCGAGGTCGCGGGCGAGACCGAGCGCCTGCTGCGTGTGACCCTGCCGCCGCAGGTGGAATTGCAGATGCGCGTGCATCCCGGCGTGCCCGCCGTGCTGGCCGATCCCACGCAGGTCGAGCAGGCCGTGCTGAACCTGTGCACCAACGCGATCCAGGCCATCCAGGCCACCCCGGAGGCGCGCGGCACCGTCTGGATCGAGTTGCAGAGCGAATCGCCCTCGGCCGCCCGCTGCGCGCGCCTGGGCCTGGCGAACGGCCACTACGCGCGGCTGAGCGTGCGCGACAACGGCCCGGGCATGGACCCGGCCACGCGCGAGCGCATCTTCGAGCCGTTTTTCACCACCAAGCAGGTCGGCCAGGGCACGGGCCTGGGCCTGGCCGTGGTGCACGGCGTCATGCGCAGCAACGGTGGCGCGGTGGACGTGCACAGCGAGCCCGGCCGCGGCAGCCACTTCATGCTGTACTTTCCGGCCACCAGCGAGGCCGCCGAAGCCCCAGCCAGCGCGCCACCGCCGCCCGACAGCGTGCAGGGCAGCGGCCAGCACGTGATGTACGTGGACGACGACCAGGCCCTGGTGTTCCTGGTGGAACGCCTGCTGCGCCGGCGCGGATTCCGCGTCAGCGGTTTCACCGATCCCTACGAGGCCACCGAGGCGCTGCGCGCCGAGCCCCAGGGCTACGACCTGGTGGTGACCGACTACAACATGCCAGGCTACTGCGGCGTGGACCTGGTGCGCGAGGCGCGCGGCATCCGCCCCGACCTGCCCGTGGCCCTGGCCTCGGGCTACGTCACGGCCGAGATCGAGCGCGAGGCCATGGCCGAAGGCGCGCGTGCACTGATCCACAAGCCCAACGACGTGCAGGAGCTCTGCGCGACGGTGCAGCGGCTGCTGCAGGAGAGCCATTGAGCGCAGCGCCGGGCCGCCCCGAGCAAGCATGCGCCCCCTCGGGGGGCAGCGAACCTCGCGCAGCGGGGAGCGTGGGGGCCCCATGCGCAGCGCCGGGCCGCCCCAAGCAAGCATGCGCCCCCCCGGGGGGCAGCGAACCTCGCGCAGCGGGGAGTGTGGGGGCTACATCGACCGAGCTCGCAGTCCTGTACGTGGACGAGGCCCTGCTGGTGCTCGACAAGCCGGCCGGCCTGCTGTGCGTGCCCGGCCGCGGTCCCGGCAAGCAGGACTGCCTGGCCACGCGCGCCCAGGCCCTGTACCCCGATGCGCTGGTCGTGCACCGGCTCGACATGGCGACCTCGGGACTCGTGCTCATGGGGCGCGGGCCGGCGGCGCAACGCGCGCTGTCCATGGCCTTCGAGCAGCGCCGCATCGCCAAGCGCTACGAGGCTGTGGTCGACGGTGACTGGGACCTGCACGCGGATGACGACGGCTGGGGCCTGATCGACCTGCCGATCCGTCTGGACTGGCCGCGCCGGCCGCTGTCCATCGTCGACCCGGCGGGCGGCAGGCCCAGCCGTACGCGCTGGCAGCTGCTGCAGCGCGGCGCCGACCGCAGCCGGCTGGCGCTGGAGCCCGTCACCGGCCGCTCGCACCAGCTGCGCCTGCACCTGGCCGCGCAGGGCCATGCCATTTTGGGCGATCCGCTGTACGCCGCTGCGTCCGTGCAGGCCCGCGCTCCGCGGCTGCTGCTGCACGCCTGCGCGCTCGCGCTGGCCCATCCGCTCGGCGGGCAAACACTGCGCTTCGCAGCGCCCTGCCCGTTCTGAGCGCGGCTTCAGACCGCCTGCATCACCAGCCCGTCCACCAGCCGCGCCGCCAGCCGCGGCTGCTGGAACTGCTCCAGCCACCAGGCCTGCGCGCGGCCGTCGTGGTCGCCGCGCCAGGCCAGGTACAGCGTGTTGGGGCCGCGCGGTCGCCGACATCGGCCCCGGTGCGCTGGCCGTCGCCAACGCCACCGGCACCGCGGCTGCCGCCCGCGAACTCGCGGCCGCACTGAAGGCGCAGGGCTTCACGGCGATCGATGCCGTCTTCATCAACGCCGGCATGGCGCGCCTGCTGCCGTTCGAGTCGGTGGACGAGGCCGTGTGGGACCAGAGCTTCGATGCCAACGTCAAGGGTGCCTTCTTCCAGATCCAGGCCCTGCTGCCGCTGCTGAGCCACGGCGCGTCCATCGTGCTCAACGGCAGCATCAACGCCCGCATCGGCATGGCCAACACCAGCGTCTACGCCGCCAGCAAGGCCGCGCTGGTTTCGCTGGCCAAGACACTGTCGGCCGAACTGCTGCCGCGCGGCATCCGCGTCAACGTCGTGAGCCCCGGCCCGGTGACCACGCCGCTGTACGGCAAGCTGGGCCTGGACGCCGCCGCGCTGCAGGCCACCGCCGCGCAGATCCAGGGCCAGATCCCGCCGGG
>CAJYRH010000635.1 GCA_913776795.1 uncultured Pseudorhodoferax sp.
GCTGCATGTGCCGGCCGGCTTCATCAAGGTGCTGTTCAACCCCGACTTCACCTGGCAGTTCAGCTCCGAACCCACGGACTGGACCGGCGGGCGCCGCGTGCCGCTGCCGCAGGGCCGCACGGCGGGCGGCTCCACGGCCATCAACGGCCTGGTCTACAACCGCGGCCAGCCCGATGACTACGACGCCTGGGCCGCCCAGGGCAACCCCGGCTGGAGCTTTGCGGATCTGCTGCCCTACTTCCGGCGCAGCGAGCGCCGCATCGGCCCCGGCGACGACGCGCTGCGCGGCCGCCGTGGCCCGGTGGCCGTGACCGACATCGACTGGAAGCACCCGGTCTGCGAGGCCTTCCTCGCCGGCGCGGAGGAACTGGGCCTGCCGCGCAACCCAGACTACAACGGCGCCACGCAGGCCGGCGTGGGCTACTTCCAGCGCACCATCCACCACGGGCTGCGCCAGGGCACGGCGCCGACCTTCCTGACGCCAGCCCTGAAGCGCGGCAACGTCACGCTGCGCAGCAACGCCCAGGCGATGGGCATTCTGTTCGACGGCCGCCGCGCCACGGGCGTGCGCGTGCGCCGCGGCGGCCCCAACGGCCGCACGGAGACCGTGCGCGCGCGGCGTGAGGTCATCGTCTGCGCGGGCGCCGTCAACACGCCCAAGCTGCTGCAGCTCTCGGGCATCGGCCCGGCCGAATGGTTGCAACGCGCGGGAATCCCCGTGCGCCATGCGCTGCCCGGCGTGGGCCAACACCTCAAGGACCACTTCTCGGTGCGCCTGGTCGCGCGTGCGAAGAACGCCGTCACGATCAACGAGCTCGCGCGCGCACCGCGCCTGTGGAACCAGGTCGCGCGCTGGCTGACCGGCCAGCCCAGCATCCTCGCGCTGAGCCCCTCGCTCGCGCACTTCTTCTGGCAGTCGCGGCCGGGTCTCGCACGGCCCGACCTGCAGGGCGTGTTCGCGCCGGCCAGCTACCGCGCGGGCTACGTGGGCATGCTGGACGACTACCCCGGCATGACCTGCGGCGTCTGGCAGCACCGGCCGCAGAGCAGCGGCTGGGTGCGGCTGGCATCCGGCGACCCGTTCGCCGACCCGCTCGTGCAGCCCAACTACCTGGCCCACGAAGACGACCGCCGTGTGCTGCTGGACGGCGTGCGGCTGGCGCGCCGGCTGCTGCAGACGCGTGCGCTGGCGCCCCATGTGGCGGCTGAAACCATGCCCGGCCCCGACGTGCAGCGCGAGGACGAACTGCTGGACTACGTGCGGCGCTACGGTGTCTCGTCCTACCACCTGAACGGCACCGCCCGCATGGGGCCGGCCAGCGACGCGACGGCCGTGGTCGACGCGCAGCTGCGCGTGCACGGCATCGCGGGCCTGCGCGTGGCCGATGCGTCGGTGATGCCGGAGATTCCCTCGGCCAACACCTGCGCCGCCTCGATGATGATCGGCGAGAAGGCGGCCGACCTCGTGCGCGCCCACCCTTCCCCACCATGATCGACATCGCCGAGCACCCCACGCTGCACCAGGCGCTGGCCGCCGCCGCCCAGGCCTACGGCGCCCAACCGCTGCTGGCCATTCCCGCCAACCCGCAACGCAGCTACCTGCCTGCGGGCCAGGAATTCAGCTTCGCGCAGATGCACGAAGGCGTGACCGCACTGGCCGCACGCTATGCCGCTGCCGGCTACGGCCATGGCCACCGGGTGGCACTGTTCCTGGAGAACCGGCCTGAGCACATGCTGCACAAGCTGGCGCTGAACAGCCTGGGCGCCTGCTGCGTGCCGGTGAACCCCGACTACCGGCCGCGCGAGCTGGCCTACCTGGTCGAGCACGCGCGCGTGGACCTGGTGGTGGTGCTGGACAGCCGCGTCGATGCACTGCGCGCCGCGCTAGCCGAGTCCGGCCACCAGCCGCCGTTCGCCGCACTCGAAGGCTTCGCCGCCGCCGTGCCGCCAGCGCCGCGCGACCCATTGCCAGGCACGGTGCACGGCGACACGCCCGCCAGCATCCTCTACACCTCGGGCACGACGGGCCGGCCCAAGGGCTGCATCCTGTCGCACCGCTACGAACTCGCATCCGGCCACGCCTACGCCACGCGCGGCGGCCTGGCGACCTTCGGCGAAGGCACGGACCGCATCTACAACCCGCTGCCGCTGTTCCACGTCAACGCCTCGGTGGTCTCATTTCCCGGCGCGCTGCTGACGGGCAACTGCCAGGTGCAGACGGACCGCTTCCAGCCCACGCGCTGGTGGACCGAAGTGCGCGAGAGCCGCGCCACCGTCGTGCACTACCTGGGAGTCATCGCACAGATGCTCTGGGCCCAACAGCCCGGCCCGCAGGACCGCGACCATGCTGTGCGCTTCGCCTACGGCGCCGGCGTGGAGCCCCAACTGCACGCAGCCTTCGAGCAGCGCTTCGGCTTCCCGCTGATCGAGCTGTGGGGCATGACCGAGATGGTGCGCATCCTGACCGACAACCACGCGCCGCGCCAGGTCGGCACGCGCGCCTTCGGCCGCGCGCAGCCCGACATCGAGGTGCGCGTGGTCGACGATGCCGACCGCGACGTGGACGGCGAGACGCCCGGCGAAATGGTCATCCGGCACAGCGCAGCAACACCGCGGCAGGACTTCTTCTCAGGCTATCTCGACGATCCGCAGGCGACGGAGGCCGCCTGGCGCGGTGGCTGGTTCCACACCGGCGACATCGTGTGGCGCGACGCGACTGGCATGCTGCACTTCGTCGACCGGCGCAAGAACATCGTGCGCCGCTCGGGCGAGAACATCGCCGCGGCCGAGGTCGAGGCCACGCTGCTCACGCACCCCGCGGTGGAACAGGTGGCGGTGATGGCCCTGCCCGACGATGTGCGCGAGGAAGAGGTTCTGGCCTGCGTGGTACTGAAACCCGGCGAAGCGCGCAGCGAGGCCACGGCGCGCGCGCTGTTCGAGCATTGCAACGCCCAGCTGGCCTACTACAAGGCGCCGGGCTGGGTCTGGTTCGCCGACGCGATCCCGACCACGGCCACGCAGAAGATCCAGAAGCACAGCCTGTTCCCCGCCGGCACCGACCCGCGCCAGCTGCCGGGCATGCTGGACCTGCGCGCGCTCAAGAAGCGGCGCTGAGGCCTTGCCCGCCCTGCAGGACCGCCTGCAGCACCGGTGCGAAGCGCGGATCGAGCACCGCGCCCACGTTGAAGCGCGACCAGGGCGAGGCCGCTTGCGGATCGACGCTGAAGATGCGCCCCGGCGCCATCATGACCTGGCGCGCGAGCATGGCCTCGGCCAACGCCAGCGCATCCGGCACCCCGGGCAGGCGGGCCCAGAGGAACAGCGAAGCCGGCGTCTGCGCGAACAGCTCGGCGCCCATGCGCAGCAGCAGCGCCTGCGCCCGCGCCGTGGCCTCCTCCACGCGGCGGCGAAGATGCGCCTGGTGGGCCAGGTACTGGCGCTCGCCGAGCAGCGTCTCCACCGTGCGCTCGCAGTACTCCGAGCTGCTCACGTGCACCAGTGCCTTGAGGTCCGCCAGGTCGCTCGCGAGGTCGGCGCTGCAGGCGATGTAGCCCACGCGCAGCGCGGCCGACAGCGACTTGGAGAAGCTGCCGACGTAGAGCGTGCGCTCCAGCCCGTCCAGTGCGGCGAGCCGGGTGGACTGCGGGGGCTTGAAATCGGCCAGCGGGTCGTTCTCGACGATCAGCAGGTTGTGCTGGCGCGCCAGCGCAAGCACGCGCTGCGCCACCGCCGGCGCGAGGTCCGAGCCGGTGGGGTTGTGCGCCAGCGACTGCGTGAAGAACACGCGCGGCCGGTGCCGCAGCAGAAGCTGCTCCAGCGCCCGCGTGTCGGGCCCGTCGGCCCGGCGCGGTACGCCCACGGTGCGTGCGCCGGCCAGGTGCAGCTTGCCGAACAGCGGGTAGTAGCCCGGGTCGTCGGTCAGCACCACGGCGCCGGGCGGCACGAAGTAGCGCACGATGATGTCCATGGCCTCGTTGGCGCCGTGCGTGAGCACGGTCTGGCGCGTGCCCGCGGCGATGCCGAAGTCGGCCAGGCGCCGCACCAGACGCTGGCGCAGCGGCTCGTAGCCGAAGCGGTTGCCGTAGCGGAACAGCGTGCCCAGGCCACCGCGCGCGACCTTGTGGTGGTGCCGGTCCAGCCGCGCGCCGGACAGCCAGGCGATGGGCGGAAAGCCGTCGCCCACGTTGAGCTGGCCGGGCTCCTCGCGCAGCTGGTTGCGCATGAGCCAGACGATGCCCATGGCCCGGCCCAGCGAGCCGGCATCGTCCTCGGCCGCCGCGGCGGCCGGCCGCGCCGGTGCCTTCACGAAGAAGCCGGCGCCGCGGCGCGGCTCGACCAGCCCGCGGGCCACGAGCAGCTCGAAGGCCGCCACCACGGTGTTCTTGCCCAGGCCGCGCTGGCTGGCCAGCGCACGCAGCGAGGGCAGCTTGTCGCCGGTGCGGAAGGCGCCTTCGACGATCTGGCGCTCCAGCGCATCGGCGAGCTGGACAAAGATGGTTTCGTTGGGTGGCATGGGCTCAGCTGTTCCGCCGAACTGTACCTGTGCGCGCAGGTACAGCCCACCCAGAATTCCGCCACACCAACACCACCGGAGACATCCATGGGCAGCGACTCGCGCCTTCCGAACTTCCGCGCGCTGAGCCCGGCGCAGCGGCTGGACCACATTGCCAAGGCCGTGGGCCTCAGCGCCGAGGAGCGCGCGCTGCTGGAGTCGCCCGGCGCACTGCGGCTCGACCTGGCCGACGGCATGATCGAGAACGTGATCGGCCGCTTCGAGCTGCCGCTGGCCGTGGCCGGCAACTTCCAGGTCAACGGGCGCGACGTGCTGGTGCCCATGGTGGTCGAAGAGCCCTCGGTGGTGGCCGCAGCCTCGTTCATGGCCAAGCTGGCGCGCGAGGGCGGTGGCTTCGAGACCTCCAGCAGCCAGCCGCTCATGCGTGCGCAGGTGCAGGTGCTGGGCATCAGCGATCCGCAGGGGGCGCGCCAAGCCCTTCTGCGTCGACGCGACGAGATCCTGGCGACGGCCAACGCGCGCGACAAGGTGTTGATCGGCCTGGGCGGCGGCTGCCGCGACATCGAGATCCAGGTCTTTCCCGACACGCCGCGTGGCCCGATGCTGGTGCTGCACCTGGTCGTGGACGTGCGCGACGCGATGGGTGCGAACACCGTCAACACCATGGCCGAGACCGTGGCGCCGCTGGTCGAGCAGATCACCGGCGGGCGCGTGCTGCTGCGCATCCTGTCCAACCTCGCCGACCTGCGGCTGGCGCGCGCCCGCGTGGTGCTGGCCCCCGATGTGCTGGCCACGTCCGAACGCCGCGGCGAGGACATCATCGAAGGCGTGCTCGACGCCTATGTGTTCGCAGCCGTGGACCCGTACCGCGCCGCGACGCACAACAAGGGCATCATGAACGGCATTGATCCGGTGGTCGTGGCCACCGGCAACGACTGGCGTGCCGTGGAAGCCGGCGCCCATGCCTGGGCCGCCCGCAGCGGTCGCTACACCTCGCTGACCTGCTGGGAGAAGGATGCGGCCGGCCGGCTGGTCGGCAGCATCGAGATGCCGATGCCGCTGGGCCTGGTCGGCGGCGCGACCAAGACGCACCCGCTGGCCCGGCTCGCGCTCAGGATCATGGGCGTGCAGTCGGCCCAGGAACTGGCCGAGACCACGGTGGCCGTGGGCCTGGCGCAAAACCTGGGTGCCCTGCGTGCACTGGCCACCGAGGGTATCCAGCGCGGCCACATGGCCCTGCACGCGCGCAACATCGCGCTGGTGGCCGGCGCCACGCGCGCACAGGTCGACGCCATCGCCGCACGCATGGTGGCCGAGGGCGACGTGCGCGTGGACCGTGCCACGGCGCTGCTGCAGGAGCTGTGCGGCGCCGGCTGACACACGCCGGCGCCCGGCGCGCCGAAAACGCATGGTCCCCGCGTTATCG
>CAJYRH010000636.1 GCA_913776795.1 uncultured Pseudorhodoferax sp.
CGTGCTGTTCACGCGGCCGGCCTTCGCCAGCAGTGGCGAGCGCGGCGGCGGCCTGGGGCTCATGATCGTGCGGCGCATCCTGCAGCTGCACGGCAGCGACATCCGGCTGGAGCCGCGCGCCGGGGCGGGCGCGGTGTTCCGCTTCGCGCTGGAGTAGGCCGTGTCAGCGCGCCGGTGGCCGCTTGGCCGCCCATTCCCGCAGCGCGCCCAGCACCTTCTCCACGTGCTTGTCCGAGTTGAGGCTGGTGTATTGGTAGGCGACCTTGCCGTCCGGCGTGATCACGTACGAGACGCGGTTGGCGTACTCGGGCCTGAGCGTCAGCACCGCGTCGTAGGACTTCATGATGGACTGGTCCGGGTCGGCCGCCACCGCGAACTTGCCGCGGCAGGCCGAGACCGAGAAACGCTTCTGGACGTCGATCTCGTCGCGCGAGACGCCGATCACGCTGGCGCCCAGTGCCTTGAACTCGGGGATGGCCTCGGCGAAGTTGTGCGCCTCGATGGAGCAACCCTCCGAGAACGCCATCGGAAAGAAGTACAGCACCACCGGCCCCTTGGCCAGTTCCTGGTGCAGCGAATACTGGAAGACCTGGCCGGCCAGCGCCGCCTGTGCGGTGAAGTCGGGCGCCTTCTCGCCCAGGTCGAGCGCGGCGAAAGCCGTGGAGGCGGAGCAGGCCAGGGCCAGGCAGAGAGCGGAGCGCATGGGCGGTTTCCTTCGGCAAGTGCGGCGTGGGCGCGACAGGCGGTGGGCTCGGCGAGCCGGCGGCGCGCAGGCCGCGGCATGATACGGCGCCGGGCCAGGCCCTGCACGCGGCGTGCGCATGCCGCTGCATCCCCGGCTTGCTCTGCAACCAGTCCCGTGCTTCCATGAACGCAAGCTTTCCGTCCTGGCGCCTCGTCCTGCTCTGGGTGTGCGCCGCCTGGCTCGCCGGCTGCACCGCGCTGCCCGTGAAGAAACCCGACGACGCACCGGCCAGCCAGGCCATTGCCGCCAGCGCCGAGACCGTGCTGGGCCGCATCGCGCAGCGGTCGATCCCCTCGCCCGAGCTGTCGGGTTTCCGGCTGCTGCCGCTGGGCAGCTACTCGCTCGACGCGCGGCTGACGCTGGCCGAGCGCGCGCAGAAGACGCTGGACGTGCAGTACTACCACATCCAGAACGACGAGACCGGCCGCCTGCTCCTGCGCGCGCTGCGCGACGCCGCCGCGCGCGGCGTGCGCGTGCGCCTGCTGCTGGACGACTGGTACACCTCAGGCGAGGACGAGCTGCTGCTCGCGCTGGCCAGCCACCCCAACGTGGAGCTGCGGCTGTTCAACCCGTTCTGCTGCCTGCGTGGGGCCGGCCAACTCACGCGCTTCGTGCTGTCGTTCGACTGGAACCGCGTCAACCACCGCATGCACAACAAGCTCATGGTGGCCGACGGCGCCATGGCCGTGGTGGGCGGGCGCAACGTGGCCAACGAGTACTACCTGCGCGGCGCGCTGGACAACTTCATCGACCTCGATGCCTTCGTGGTGGGCGCGGTCGTGGCCGACCTGTCGAAGATCTTCGACGGCTACTGGAACAGCGACCCGGTCTATCCGCTGCAGATGGTGGCCCGCAGCGCGCAGTCGCCCGAGGCCCAGCGCAGCATGTTCGAGATCGTCACCAGCGCCGCCATGACGCAATTGCCCAACGCGCTGCCGCCCAACGACGTGCTGGGCTACGGCCCGATCCGCGAAGACCTGGACGCCGGCCAGGTCGGCCTGATCTGGGGCACGGCCATCGCGCTGGCCGACACGCCCAACAAGGTCATGGAGGCCAAGGGCATGCTGCTCATGAACAGCGTGACCTACAACGTGCTGGACGCCATGCGCATGGCGCAGCAGGAGGTGATCGTCTCCTCGCCCTACCTGGTGCCGGGCAAGCCGGGCATGGTCTGGCTGCGCGAGATGACCGCACGCGGGCTCAAGCTGCAGATACTGACCAACTCGCTGGCCTCCACCGACGAGCCGGCGGTGCACATCGGCTACAGCCAGTACCGGCCCGAGATGCTGCGCCTGGGCATCGATCTGTACGAGCTCAGCTCCAGCCGCGTCATGAAGAACAAGCGCCAGTCCATGCTGTTCGGCACCTCGCATGCGCGGCTGCATGCCAAGCTCGTGGTGATCGACCGCAGGACCCTGTTCATCGGCTCCATGAACCTGGACCCGCGCTCGGCCCGCATCAACACCGAGATGGGCGTGATCGTGCAGAGCCCGCAACTGGCGCGCGAGCTGCTGCGCGTGATCGACATCGACAAGCTGCAAAGCGCCTACCGGGTGCGCCTGGCGGCCAGCGGCCGCTGCTGCGAGTGGCTGACCGTGGACGACGACCTGGAGGGCGAGATGGTGCTGACGACCGAGCCCGATTCGAGCTTCTCCATGCGCCTGAAATCCTGGTTGCTGTCGCCCTTCGTGCCCGAACAACTGTTGTAGCCCCGCGCGCGGCCTGTGGCAGGATGCGGCGCGATCCCGCCTGCACCCGGAGACCCCATTGGATCTGCGCGACCTCCAGTACTTCGAAGTCATTGCCGAGCTCGAGCACATGGGCCGGGCGGCCGAGCGCCTGCACCGCACGCAGCCCGCGCTGACGAGCTGCGTGCGCCGGCTGGAGGAAGCCTGCGGCGCCGCGCTGTTCGAGAAGACCGGCCGCGGCATCAGGCTCACGGCCGCCGGCCAGGCGCTCAGGCGCTGGGCCCAGCGCACGCGGCTGGACGTGGAGAGTGCGCGGCGCGAGATCGGCGACATCGGCCGCGGCCTGGTCGGCCATGTCAAGCTGGGCATCGTGCCCACCGCCGCGCAGTTCCTGCTGCCGCCCGTGGCGCGCGACCTGATCGCCGAGGCGCCCGAGGTGACGCTGCGCACCCACGTGGCGCTGGTGGACGCGCTCACGCCGCTGCTGCGCGCCGGCGACATCGACCTCATGGTGGGCACCGAGGGCGCGCGCGAGTCCGGCTTCGCCTCGCAGTTGCTGGCCGAGGACACCATCGTGGTCGCCGCCCATGCGGGCCACCCGCTGTTCGACAAGCCCCGGCCCACGCTGAGGGACCTCGCGGCCTGGCGCTGGGTGCTGCAGACCCCCGGCGCGCCCACGCGCGACTGGCTGGACCAGACCTTCGACCGCCACAACCTGCCGCGGCCCGTGGTGCAGGTGGAGTCCACCATGCTGCTGATGCTGCCGACCCTGATCGGCGAGACCGGGCTGCTCAGCTTCATCTCGCGCCTGCACCTGCAGGCCGGCCGCGCGGGCGCCGGCCTGCGCGAGGTGGAGATCCCGGCCGCCACCATGCGCCGCCGGCTCGTCGCCACCTGGCGCGACAGCGGCTACGTCTCGCCGGCCACGCAGCGGCTCATCGCCTTGCTGGCGCGCCATGCGGGGCAGGGCGGCCTGGGCTGATACCAAAAGCCGGATTGATCGATTCGAAGAAAGTTTCGATTGGACCATTAGGGATCGGCTGCCAATACTTGCCGCCATCGAACACCGGGCGCAGTGGTTGTGCCCTGGAAGTTCGGCCATCGGAGACAAGTCCATGCCCGCCATCCGCCACGGCGCCTCGCGCCGCCTCGTGCTCGCCGCTTCCACCTTCGCCGCCCTGGCCGCCGTCTGCGCCAGCCCGATGGCCGCTGCCCAGGCCGCCTGGCCCGCGCGCCCCATCCGTCTCGTCGTGCCGTTCCCGGCCGGCGGCGGCACCGACCTGATCGCGCGGGAGGTGGCCAACAAGGTCGCCACCACCCAGGGCTGGTCCATCATCATCGACAACAAGCCCGGCTCGGGCGGCAACCTGGGCGTGGACGCCGCCGCCAAGTCCCCGGCCGACGGCTACACGCTGGTGCTGGGCCAGACCAGCAACCTGGCCATCAACCCCACGCTGTACCCCAAGCTGCCCTACAAGCCCGAGAAGGATCTGGACGCGGTGGGCCTCGTGGCCCAGGCGCCGCTGGTCGTCGTGGTGGCTGCCGATTCGCCTTACAAGACCCTGGCCGACGTGATCGCCGCCGCCAAGGCGAAGCCTGAATCGTTGAACTACGCCAGCTCGGGCAACGGCACGGTGGCGCACCTGGCGGCCGAGCAACTGCAGAAGGCCGCGGGCGTGAAGTTCACGCACGTGCCCTACAAGGGCGCGGCCCAGGGATCGACCGACCTCATCGGCGGCCAGATCCAGATGTACGTCTCGTCCGTGCCCACGCTGATCGGCTACATCAAGAACGGCAAGATGCGCGCGCTGGCCGTCACCTCGGCGCAGCGCACCAGCGACCTGCCCGGCGTGCCCACGGTGGCCGAGTCTGGCTACAAGGGCTTCGAGGCCGTCACCTGGTTCGGCGTCGCCGGGCCGGACGGCCTGCCCAAGGACGTGGTCGCCAAGCTCAATGCGGCGTTCAACCAGGCGCTCAAGGACCCGGAGATCGTCTCCAAGCTCGCAGCGCAGGGTGCCGACGTGCGCGGCGGCACGCCCGAGCAGTTCGCGGCGCTGATCCGCAGCGAGATCGTGCGCTGGGGCAAGACGGTCCAGGAATCCGGCGCCAAGGTCGACTGAAGGCCGCCGCCAGCCATCCGCCCGAGCGCGCGATGACCATCCAGCACGAAGAGACGGCGGCCGCGCCGTTCTCGGCGGGGCAGGGCCGTGCCCGCGTGGCCGTGCCCGCAGCTGCCTGCGACTGCCATGTGCATGTCTACGACGCCCGCTGCCCGGCCGTGCCCGGCGCGCGGCTGACGCCACCGGACGCCAGCGTGGCCGACTACCGCGCGCTGCAGCGGCGCACCGGCACGCAGCGGGTGGTGTTCGTGAC
>CAJYRH010000637.1 GCA_913776795.1 uncultured Pseudorhodoferax sp.
CGTTGCGCCAGCGCCTGGGCGGCTGATGCGCGCCGGGCGCGCGGGGCTGCGACAATCGCGCGCCTATGACGACGCCCATGACGACGACCAGCGCCTCCTACATCCTGACCCTGTCCTGCCCCGACCGCACCGGCATCGTCCACGCCGTCTCCGGCTTCCTGTTCGAGCGTGGCGCCAACATCGAAGAAGCGGCCCAGTACAACGACCACGCCACCGGCCTGTTCTTCATGCGCGTGCGCTTCGCCAGCAGCGACGACCACGCCACGCTGCAGGCCCAGCTGACGCCGTTCGCCGATGGCTTCCAGATGCGCTGGAGCCTGCATGCCACGGCTGCGCCGATGCGCACGGTGATCATGGTCAGCAAGGAAGGCCACTGCCTGAACGACCTGCTGTTCCGCTGGAAGAGCGGCCTGCTGCCGGTGGACATCCGCGCCATCGTCTCCAACCACCGCGACTTCTACCAGCTGGCTGCCAGCTACAACGTGCCCTTCCACCACATCCCGGTGACGGGCGCGACCAAGGCCCAGGCCGAATCGCGCGCCTACGAGGTCATCGAGGGCGAGGGCGCCGAGCTTGTGGTGCTGGCGCGCTACATGCAGATCCTGTCCGACGATCTGTGCCGCAAGCTGGCCGGCCGCGCGATCAACATCCACCACTCGTTCCTGCCCAGCTTCAAGGGCGCCAAGCCCTACTACCAGGCGCACGACCGCGGCGTGAAGCTGATCGGCGCCACCGCCCACTACGTGACGGCCGACCTGGACGAAGGCCCCATCATCGAGCAGGACGTGGCCCGCGCCGACCACAGCAAGACCGTGGAAGACCTGACGGCCATGGGCCGCGACACCGAAAGCCAGGTGCTGGCCCGCGCGGTCAAATGGCACAGCGAGCACCGCGTGCTGCTGAACGGCCACAAGACCGTGATCTTCAAGTAGGGCACCCGCCAGTGCCGGCCCGCGGCGCACGCAGCACAGAGCCATGACAGAGAAACGCGTCAAAGCAGCCGACCGCACCCTGGATGTGTTCGAGGCCTTCAGCCGCTCGGGCCGGCCGCTGAACCTGTCCGAACTGGCCAAGGCCGTGGAGATGCCCGTCAGCAGCTGCCACGGGCTGGTGCGCACGCTGACCTCGCGCGGCTACCTCGTGGAGATCGGCACGCAGCGCATGCACTACCCCACGCGCAAGCTGTTCGACCTGGCGCGCAGCATCCTCGCGCGCGACCCGGTGCTCACGCGCGTGTCGCCCGTGCTCGCGACGCTGCGCGACAAGACCGGCGAGACCGTGGTGCTGGGCAAGCGGCTGGACAAGTTCGTGATCTACCTGGACGTGGCCGAATCGGGCCAGACCATCCGCTTCAGCACCGAGGTGAGTGCATTGCGCGCGTTGCATTCGAGTGCACTGGGCAAGGCACTGCTGGGCGCGATGCCGGAGCCGCGCCGCAATGCCTTCGTCGCCACGCTGGACCTCACGCCCGTCACGCGCAACACCATCGCCGACGCCGGGCAGCTGCTGGCCGACCTGGCCGCAGCCGAGGCCCGCGGCTGGCACATCACACGCGGCGAGAGCGTGAACGACGTGATGGCCCTGGCGCGTGCGGTCACCTTGGGCGGCGAGGTCTATGCGGTCGCGGTGGCCGGGCCGCTCGCGCGCATGGAATCGCACGAGGCCCAGCATGCGCGCCAGCTCATCGCCGCCACGCAGCAGATGCTGCAGCTGGAGGAATGAAGGCGGCGGCGCGCCTCAGTTGGAGTAGCGCCCGCCCGTCACGTGCAGCAGTTCGCCGGTGATGAAGCCGGCACGCTCGGAGGCCAGGAACAGCACCGCGTCGGCGATGTCGCGCGGCACGCCCAGGCGCGGCATCGGCGTGGCCTTGAGCCACTTGTCCTTGATCGTCTCGTAGGCCGGCAGGCTCTGCACCAGCTCGGTCTCCACGAAGCCGGGCGCCACGGCGTTGACGGTGATGTTGAACTTGCCCTCCTCGTACGACAGCGCGCGCGTGAGCCCGACCAGGCCGGCCTTGGCCGCCGAGTAGTTGCCCTGGCCCGGGTTGCCCAGGTGCGCGCGCGAGGAGATGTTGACGATGCGCCCCCACTTCTGCGCCATCATGTGCGGCACGGCCGCCTTGCAGCACAGCCAGGAGCCCTTCAGGATCACGCCGGTCACGAGGTCGAAGTCGGCCTCGGGCATCTTGGTGAGGTAGGCGTCCTTCGGAAAGCCGGCGTTGTTGACCAGCACGTGCAGGCCGCCGAAGCGTTCCACGGTCTGCGCCATCAGCCGCTCCACGTCGGCGGCGCGCGTCACGTCGGCCACCACGCCCAGCACGCTGTGGCCGTCGGCGCGCAACGCCGCCGTGGTGGCCTCGGTGGTGGCGGGATCGATGTCGGTCACGACCACGTGCGCGCCTTCCTCGGCGAACGCGCGCGCGGTGGCCGCGCCGATGCCGCGGCCCGATCCGGTCACCACCACCACCTTGTGCTTCAGTCCCAGCTCCACGGCCTTCTCCTTTGCGTTGCTGCGTTCGTCATTCGGCGCGGATGTCCGCCTTCTTCACGACCTGGTCCCACTTGGCGATCTCGCGCGCCAGGTAGTCCTTCAGTTGCGCCGGCGTGCCGGGCGCCACGTCGACCCCGACCTGGGCAAGCCGCGCCACCACGGCTGGGTCCTTGAGCACGGTGGCCAGTGCCGCGTTGAGCTGCGCGACGCGCTCGGCCGGCATGCGGGCCGGCCCGAACAGCGCGAACCAGGCCGACACGTCGTAGCCCGGCACCGTCTGGGCCACCAGCGGCAGGCCCGGAAAGCCGGCCGAGGGCTGCGCGCCGGTCAGCGCCAGCGCGCGCACCTTGCCCGACTGGATGTGCGGCGCGGCCGAGACGGCCGGCTCGATCATGGCGTCGACCTGTCCGCCCATGAGGTCGACCAGCGCCGGGCCGCTGCCCTTGTACGGGATCTGCATGAGGCGCACGCCCGCCATGTCCTCGAACAGCACGGCCGCCACGTGCTGCGAGCCGCCGTTGCCGCCGGTCGCATAGGTCAGCTTGCCGGGCGATGCCTTGGCCAGCGCGATGAACTCGGCCACGGTCGTGGCCTTCACGCCCGGGTTCACGAGCAGCGCGAACGGCGTGGCGCCGATGTAGCCCACGGGCGCGAAGTCGCGCTGCGGATCCCAGGGCAGCTTGCGGTTGACCATCGGGTTGATCGCGATGGAGCCGATGGTGCCGAGGCCGATGGTGGCGCCGTCCGGCTCAGCCCGCGCCAGCGCCTCCAGGCCGATGGCCCCGGTCGCGCCAGGCCGGTTGTCGACGATGACGCTCTGGCCCAGCACGGCGCCCAGCCGCTCGGCCACGGTGCGCGCGACGATGTCGGTGGAGCCCGAGGGCGGGAACGGCACGATCATGCGCAGCGGCTTGCCCTGCCAGGCCTGGGCCACGGCGAAGCGCGGCGCCAGGCTGGCGGTGGCAAGGGCGGCGATGGCGCTGCGGCGGGTGCAGGTGCTGCGCATGTCAGCCCCGCACCGCGTCGCGCGTGCGCACCACGAGGTGCCACACGCTTTGCATCACATCTTCCCCGCGCTGATTGACGGCCGTGCGGTGCATCACCAGCGTACCGCGGTCCGGCTTCTTACTTGGGACCTTCTCCTCGATCGACAGCCGCACGTGCAGCGTGTCGCCGATCTTGCAGGGCTGGCGAAAGCGGCACTCCAGGTTGGCCAGGCCCAGGATCGAGGGTTCCA
>CAJYRH010000638.1 GCA_913776795.1 uncultured Pseudorhodoferax sp.
GCCTGCGTGGCGGGCAGCATGGGCCACCTCGTCATGAAGGCGCTCAAGCGCGACCGCGGCGTCACCAACTGGGGCCCGCAGGGGCGCTCGGTGACGGGTGCCAACGGCCTGCTCGACCGCGTGGACGCGCTGTGCTTCGCGGCACCGGTGTTCTTCCACTCCGCGCGCTGGTACTTCGGCGCCTGAACCCCGCATGCGGATTCTCGGCATCGACCCCGGCCTGCAATGCACCGGCTTCGGCGTGATCGACGCCGAGGGCCCGCACCTGCACTACGTGGCCAGCGGCACGATCAAGACCATGGCCAGCGCCGCCATGGGCGACCTGCCGGCCCGGCTCAAGGTGCTGTTCGATGGCATCGGCGAGATCAACGAACGCTACGCGCCGCAGACGGCCGCCGTGGAGATCGTGTTCGTGAATGTGAACCCGCAGTCCACGCTGCTGCTGGGCCAGGCGCGCGGCGCCTGCGTCACGGCCCTGGTGGCACGGGCGCTGCCGGTGGCCGAATACACCGCGCTGCAGATGAAGAAGGCCGTGGTCGGCAGCGGCCGCGCCGACAAGAGCCAGGTGCAGGAGATGGTCAAACGCCTGCTGCAGCTGCCTGGCGTGCCGGGCAAGGACGCGGCCGACGCGCTGGGCATCGCGATCACCCATGCGCACGTGGGCCAGGCGATGGCGCGGCTGGCGCAGGCCACGCCGCTCAAGCGGGCGACCACAGGCATGTACCGCGGCGGGCGCACGCGCTGACCAAGGCTGCAGGCCTGCGGTGTCACAGGGCCTTCGGGCCCTTTTTTTTCGCCTCCGTGCAAACCCGGATGCTCAAGTTCAACCGGCCGAGATACAACAACGTTGTTGGCCTATTCACCAGTCGGAGATAAATCGACCGGCCAGCACCACCAACGACAGGAGACATACATGCACAAGCTGGTCCGGGGCACCGCGCTCGCCCTCACGCTCGTCAGCGGCCTGCTGGTGCCCACGGCGCAGGCCTGGGCGCAGGACGCGTTCCGCATCGCCGGCGTGCTGCCGCTCAGCGGCGCCTTCGGCATCATCGGAGAGAACATGCGCCGCGGCGCCACCATCGCCATCGAGGAGCGCAACAGCCGTGTGCTCGGCAAGCCCATCGAGGTCACCTGGGACGACACCGAAACCTCCACCCAGGTCGCCGTGCAGAAGACCACGCGCGCCCTGTCGCGCGAAGTGCACACGGTGTTCGGCGAGGTCAGTTCGGGCTCCACGCTGGCCATGATGAAGCTGACCGACCAGCGCAAGATCCCGCACCTGATCACGCTGTCGGCCGACGACCGCATCACGGGCAGCGACAAGTCGCGCTACGCGTTTCGCACCTCCAACACGGTCGCCATGGAGAACCGCATGATCGGCGAGTTCGCCCAGCGCCAGGGGACCAAGAAGCTCTACGCCGTCGTGGCCGACTACCAGGTCGGCCGCGACATGTGGACCGCGCTGAAGGCCGATTTCGAAAGCCGTGGCATCCAGGTGGTGGGTATGGACCTGGCCGCCATCGGCACCAAGGATTACGCCGTGCTGCTGGACAAGGCACTGCGCTCGGGCGCCGACAGCCTGATGCTGCTGGTGGTGGGCGGCGACGTGGTCACCTCGCTCAAACAGGGCGCCGACATCGGCCTGCCGCAGAAGATGCGCGTGATGGGCACCATGCTCATGGACGAGACCCTCGGCCAGGCCGTCGGCCCCGCCGGCTCGGTGGGCGTGAACTCCACGCTGCGCTACCACCATTCGCAGGACACGCCGCGCAACAAGCGCTTCGTCGAGGCGTACAAGGCCAAGTACAAGGAGCTGCCGAGCCAGTACGCCGGCGAGGCCTACGACGGCATGAGCTGGTGGCTGGACACGGTGGAAAGCACCGGCGTGTGGGACAAGGAGAAGTGGGTCGACGCGTTCCGCACCAGCGTGCGCAAGGATTCGGTGGAAGGCGAGAAGCGCATGCGCGCCTGCGACAACCAGGCCGAGCAGCCGGGCCTGTTTGGCGTCGCCGAGCGCAGCGGCGACGGCCCCATCGTGATGAAGGTCACGGAGCGCTTCACCGCCTCCGCGCTGTTCAAGCCCTGCAGCTGAAGCGGCACGCCACGCACCCGGCCTGCGCACCGCCATGTCCACCTTCCTGATCGGCCTGAGCATCGCGATGCTGCTGTTCCTTCTGGCAGCAGGGCTGACGCTCATCTTCGGCATGCTGCGCATCATCAACTTCGCGCACGGCGCGATGTACATGTTCGGCGCCTACCTGGCCTACCAGGTCGCCAGCGCCAGCGGCAACTTCTGGCTGGCCCTGGTGGCCGCCCCGCTGGGCATGGCCCTGCTCGGCGCGCTGACCGAGCGCTGGCTGCTGCGTCCCATCTACGCCATGCCGCACGAGTTCCAGCTGCTCATCACCTTCGGCCTGATCCTGGTGCTCGAAGAAGCGGTGCACGTGTTCTGGGGGCTGAACGGCCGCAACATCGCCACGCCCGCAGCGCTGACCGGCAGCGTGGAAT
>CAJYRH010000639.1 GCA_913776795.1 uncultured Pseudorhodoferax sp.
CTGGTGCCGCGCGCGCAGCTGGACACCGTCGCCGCCCTGGTGCGCGACCTGCTGCCCGGCTACCGCATGGGCGACCCGGCGGACCCGGCCACGCGACTGGGGCCTCTCGTCTCGGCGCAGCAGCGCGAACGCGTGCAGGCGCAGGTCGAGGCTGCGCTGGCGCGTGGCGCGCAGCGCCTGTCGGGCCCGCCCGCCGCGCTGCCGGCCAGCGGCTTCTTCGTGCCGCCGACCGTGCTGGGCGGCATCGGCCCGGACGACCCGATCGCGCGCGAAGAGGTGTTCGGCCCGGTGCTGGTGGTGTTGCCGCACGACGGCGTGGACGACGCCGTGGCCCAGGCCAACGGCACCGACTACGGCTTGGCTGCTGCCGTCTGGGCCGCCACGCCGCGAGAGGCCCTGGCCGTGGGCCGGCGCCTGCGGGCCGGGCAGGTCGACATCCAGGGCGCGCCCTTCAACCCCGAGGCGCCGTTCGGCGGCTTCGGCCGCTCGGGCCTGGGCCGAGAGAACGGCCTGCACGGCCTGCAGGAATTTCTCGAACCCGTGGCGCTGCAGTTGCCCCCCGCACTGGCCTGAACCGGAGAACCACCCCATGCATTTCGAACAGATCCGCTACGCCGTCGACGGCCCCGTCGCCACCATCACCCTGCAGCGCCCCGAGCGCATGAACGCGCTGACCCGCGTGCTCGAGGCCGAGCTGCGCAGTGCCATGGAGGCGGCCGACCGCGACACTGCCGTGCGCGCCATCGTGCTGACCGGCGCCGGCCGCGCCTTCTGCGCCGGCATGGACATGGACGAGCTGGAGACGCTGCCGCCCGAGGACATCCGCGCAGAACAGTGGATGCGGCCCTACGACATGAACCGCCGCGCCGACTACCAGACGCGCTACTCCTACTTCCCGGCCGTGGGCAAGCCCATCGTCTGCGCCATCAACGGCGCGGCTGCGGGCCTGGGCCTGGTGATGGCGCTGTACAGCGACTTTCGCCTCGCCGCGCGCCAGGCCGTGTTCGCCACCGCCTTTGCCAAACGAGGCCTGATCGCCGAGCACGGCATCGCCTGGATGCTGCCGCGCGTCGTGGGCCATGCGCACGCCACCGACCTGCTGCTGACCTCGCGCAAGGTCGACGCGGCCGAGGCGCTGGCCATGGGCCTGGTGCACCGCGTGGTAGAGGCCGATGCGCTGGCGGGCGAGGCGCAGGCGCTGGCGCGCCAGCTGTCGGCCGAAGTGTCGCCGCGCTCGGTGCGCGTGATGAAGCGCCAGCTCTGGGAGGCGCACTACCAGACACTGGGCGAGGCCGTGGCGCTGGCCAATGCCGAGATGGTGGAGAGCCTGCGCAGCGCCGATTTCCAGGAAGGCGTGCGGCACTTCGTGGAGAAGCGCGCGGCGCGGTTCACGGGGAGGTGAGGGCCTCGGCTTCGTCCTGCACGGCTTGCGCCGGGCCGCGCGCGGCGGGCACGGCAGCGCCCACCCAGCCGGCCGCCGAACCGATGCCCTGCAGCAGGTGCTCCGTGAACGCGCGCACTTTGGCATTGGCCCGCCCGCCCGGTCGGAGCAGGTGGATGCCGCTGACCTCGGCCGGCGGCGCGTCCTCCAGCTGCAGTTCGACGATGCGCCCAGCCGCCAGGTCTTCGCCGATGGCCCAGTTGGGCATCAGCGCGATGCCCAGGCCACGGGCCGCACACATGCGCCGCGTGTCGCAGTCGTTGCTTTCCAATGCGAACTGCGGCGGTTGGCGCCAGTCGATGCCGGCCAGCTCGCGCCAGCCGCGCACGCTGGTGCTGTGCTGGCGGTCGATCAGCCGGTGCTGCGCCAGGTCGGCCATGCGGCGCGGCGTGCCGTGGCGGCGCAGGTAGGCGGGCGAGGCGCCCATCACGTAGCGCTGGCTGCCGATGCGCCGGCTCACCAGCGCGCTGTCGGGCTGCTCGCCGATGCGGATGACGAGGTCGAAGCGCTCGGCCAGGGGGTCGACCACACGCTCGGTCAGCTCCAGCTCCACGTTGAGCGCCGGGTAGCGGTCGAACAGCGCGGGCAGGTGCGGCGCCACGTGGCGGCGGCCGAAGGCCGGCACGCAGCTCACGCGCAGCAGGCCCTGCACGCTGCCGTCCAGCGCCACCACCTCGCTGCGCGTGTCCATGAGCTCGTGCAGGATCTTCAGCGCGCGCTCGTACAGCAGCGTGCCCGCCTCGGTCAGCGCCAGCGCGCGCGTGGAGCGTGTGAGCAAAGGCACCTGCATCTCGCGCTCCAGCGCGTCGATCTGGCGCGCCACCGACGAGGCCGCCAGGCCGCGGCGCCGCGCAGCGGCGGAAAAGCTCCTGTCCTGCACCACGTCGACGAACAGGGACAGGCTCTCGGCAAAGCCCAATGGATTCATTTGTGCACCTCGCGCAAAAGCATTTGGCTTACAGCCGGTATTCCAGCTGTATCGCGCAAAGAATAGCATCAGCACCCTCATCTGACCGAGCCTTCAAGCCATGCACCCACACGAGACAACGGGCGTGCCCGAGCCCATCCGGACCACCACGCCGAGCCGGCGCCACGCGCTGCTGGGTGCCGGCATGTCCCTCCTGCTGCTCGCCGTCGGGCCGGTGCTGGCACAGGACTCCCCGAGCCGCATGCTGACGCTGATCGTGCCCTTCGCGGCCGGCGGTACCGTGGACAAGGTTGCCCGCATGGTCCAGGAGCCGCTGCGCGAGCGGCTGGGCCAGCAGGTGCTGGTGGACAACCGCGCCGGCGCCGGCGGCACCATCGGCATGGCCCAGCTGGCCAAGAGCGCGCCGGACGGCTACACGGTGGCCATGGTGTTCGACTCCTACGCGACCGAGCAGCACATCCACCGCAAGCTGCCCTACGAGACGCTGCGCGACTTCGCCGGCGTTTCCTACGCGGTGCGCTCGCCGATGGTGCTGGTGGTGCCCGCGGCCTCACCCTACAAGACGCTGCCGGACTATGTGGCCACCGCGCGCCAGCGCGACGTGACCTACGCCTCGGTCGGCGCGGGCAGTTCCAACCACCTGGCGGCCGAGCTGTTCCACGAGACCGCCGGCAGCCGCGGCCTGCACGTGCCCTACAAGGGGGGCGGCCCGGCCATCGCCGACCTGCTGGGCGGCCATGTGGACTCCATGGTCGCCAGCCTGCCGCTGGTGCTGCCGCATGTGCAGGCCGGCAAGCTGCGCGCGCTGGCCGTCACGGCGCCGGCGCGCAGCGCGGCGCTGCCCGAGGTGCCGGCCGTGGCCGAGACGCACAAGGGGTTCGAGATCTACTCCTGGGTCGGCATGGTGGCGCCCGCGAAGACGCCCGGGCCGGTGCTGGACAAGCTCTCGGCCGCCATGGCGGCCACGCTGCGCGACCCGGCGCTGGCGCGCCGCATGGCCGACAACGGCTTCGAGGTCGTGGCCGGCGACCGCGCCGCCATGGACCAGCTGGTGCAGCGCGAAAGCCAGCGCTGGGGCCAGCTCATCGCCAAGCGCAAGATCAGCGTGGAGTGAGCGCCGTGCAAGACCGCCCTTTCACCTACGAGAGCCGCGCGCAGCGCGTGCTGTTCGGCCCCGGCACGCTGGCGCAGGCACCCGAGGAGCTGGACCGGCTCGGCGCGCGCAAGGCACTGGTGCTGTGCACCGCGCCGCAGCGCACCCAGGCCGAACAGGTAGCCGCCCTGCTGGGGCCGCGCGCCGCCGGCATCTTCGACGGTGCCGTGATGCATGTGCCCATGGCCAGCGCCGAGGCCGCGCGCGCCGCGGCGGCAGCGGCCGGTGCAGACGCGCTGGTGGCCGTGGGCGGCGGCTCCACCGTGGGCCTGGCCAAGGCCATCGCACTGGTGTCGCCGCTGCCGGTGCTGGCGATCCCCACCACCTACGCGGGCTCGGAGATGACGCCCATCTACGGGCTGACCGAGAACGGCATCAAGCGCACCGGCCGCGACGTGCGCGTGCTGCCGCGCAGCGTGCTGTACGACCCCGAACTCACGCTGGCGCTGCCGGTGGGCCTGTCGTTGGTGAGCGGCATCAACGCCATCGCGCACGCGGCCGAGGGCCTGTACGCGGCCGACGGCAACCCGGTCACGGGCCTGATGGCGGCCGAGGGCATCGCCGCGCTGGGCCGCGCGCTGCCCGCACTGCACGCCGCGCCGCACGACCTGGCCGCGCGCAGCGATGCGCTGTACGGTGCCTGGCTGTGCGGCCTGGTGCTGGGCAGCGTGGCCATGGCGCTGCACCACAAGCTGTGCCACACGCTGGGCGGCAGCTTCAACCTGCCGCACGCCGAGCTGCACACCGTGGTGCTGCCGCACGTGCTGGCCTACAACGCGGGCGCAGCGCCACAGGCCATGCAGCGCATCGCCACCGCACTGGGAACGGCCGACGCGGCGCAGGGCGTGCAGGCGCTGGCGCGCCGGCTGGGCGCGCCGGTGGCGCTGCGCGACATCGGCATGCGGGAGGAAGACGTCGACCGGGCCTGCGCGCTGGCCCTGCGCGACGCCTACCCCAACCCGCGGCCGATCGAGGCCGGGCCGCTGCGGGCCTTGCTGCAGGCGGCCTACGAGGGCGCAGCGCCGGCCGGCTGACGGCCGTCCGCGTCAGAGCTCCGTCTTCAGGCTGTCGAACGCCTCACGCAGAAATTTGGCCGCCGGCTTGCGCGGGCCGGCCTGCTCGCGCCAGGACTGCAGCGCGAGCCGCAGGGCGCCGATGGACACCATGGCTACCATGCGCAGGGCCGCACGGCGCTCGGGCTGGCGCCAGACCTCGCACAGCGCGTCGAACACCACCACCTCCTGCTGCGCATAGAAGGCCTGCTTGCGCGCCAGCAGCGCATCGCTGGAGCGCATGAGGTTGTCCACCGCCGTCATCTGCTCGGTGGTGTAGCGCGCGATGTGCTTGACCATCACGTCGCGCACCGCATCCAGCGGCGCCTGGTCGGGCGAGGCCTTGCGCAGGTCGTCCAGCAGGCGGGCCGAATCCTCGGCCTGCCAGAACACGATGATCTCGTCCTTGGACTTGAAGTACGAGAAGAAAGCGCGGCGCGAGATGCCGGCCTCGGCCGCGATGGCGTCCAGCGTCGTGCCCTCGTAGCCTTGGGCGAGGAACAGGCGCTGCGCCGCCTCCGCGATGCGCTGGCGGGTCTCGCGGCGCTTGCGCTCGCGCAGGCCTTCTTCGGCGGGCGTAAGGCCCGTGCTGGGGAAAATTCCTGACATGGCCGGGGTCTCTTGCAAAACTGCACTGAGTGCAATAATATTTGCACTCAGTGCATTGTTTGACCACCCAGTTTAGCCCCTCCCCGCAAGCACCATGAACCACTGGACCGCCTCCGACATCCCTCCCCTGCACGGCCGCACCGCCGTGGTGACCGGCACCGGCGGCCTCGGCCTGCAGGATGCGCTGGCTCTGGCCCGCGCGGGCGCCAGCGTGGTGCTGGCCGGGCGCAACCCGACCAAGGGCCGGGATGCGCTGCAGCAGATCCGGCAGAGCGTGCCGCAGGCCAAGGTGGTGTTCGCGCCGCTGGACCTGGCCAGCCTGGCATCGGTGGCGGCCTTCGGCCAGGCACTGCGCGGCTCGCACGAGCGCATCGACCTGCTGGTCAACAACGCCGCCGTGATGGCGCCGCCCCAGCGGCAGCAGACGGCCGACGGCTTCGAGCTGCAGTTGGGCACCAATCACCTGGGCCACTTCGCGCTCACGGCCGCGTTGCTGCCGCTGCTGCGCAAGGGCCATGCGCCGCGCGTGGTCAGCGTGTCCAGCATCGCCGCGCGCAACGGCCGCATCGACTTCGACGACCTGCAGGCGCAGCGGCACTACGCGCCCATGCAGGCCTATGCCCAGTCCAAGCTGGCCTGCCTGCTGTTCGCGCTGGAGCTGCAGCGCCGCAGCGATGCCGCGGGCTGGGGGATCCAGAGCCTGGCGGCCCACCCTGGCATTGCACGCACCGACCTGCTGCCCAACGGGGCCGGCGCAACCAGCCTGCCGGGCCTGGCGCGCCGCTGGCTCTGGTTCCTGTTCCAGCCCGCCGCGCAGGGCGCCTGGCCGACGCTGTACGCCGCGACCGCGCCGCAGGCCCGGGGCGGCCACTACCACGGCCCGCACCGGCTGGGCGAGACCCGCGGCCATCCCGCGCCCGCCCGCTTGCCCGCGCAGGCACTGGACACGGCCGCCGCAGCCCGCCTGTGGGCCGTGTCGCAGCAGCTCACTGGCGCGGTGTTCGGCGACCGGCCGGCGGCACTGCCGCCAAGCACCGCGCGCAGTGCCCGCCTGGGCGCCGTGCTGGCCCTGGCCCAACCGGCCTGACGCGCCATGCCGTCCATCTCCACCCCATTGCCCGCAGCGCGTGCGCCGCTGCGTGCAGCGCCTGCGCCCGACCTGGGCCGGCGCAGGATGAACGCCCTGCTGCTGGCCGCGCTGGCAGCCCCGGGCCTGGCCGCGGCCGAGCCCGCCGCCACGCCGGCCCAGCGCGTGCTGGACTTCGACTGGGTCGATGCCACCAGGGCGCGCCCGGTGCCCGTGCGCCTGTACTGGCCTGCCGCTGCCACACCCGCGCAGCCCGTGCCGCTGGTGGTGTTCTCCCATGGCATCGGCGGTTCGCGCCAGGGCTACAGCTACCTGGGGCGCCACTGGTCGGCCCACGGCGTGGCCAGCCTGCATGTACAGCATGTGGGCAGCGATGCGACCCTGTGGCGCGGCAACCCGTTCGGCATGCTTGGCCGGCTGCAGGCTGCGGCCCAGGAAGCCGAGGCGCTCGCGCGCACCGCCGACCTGCGCTTCGCGCTGGACCGCATGCTCTCGGACGACAGCGGCGGCCTGGGCGCGGCCGTGGACCGCCAGCGCCTGGTGGCCGCAGGCCACTCGTACGGCGCCAACACCACGCTGCTGGCGGTGGGTGCACAAGTGGTGCGCGGCGGACAGGTGGTCGATTGCCGGGACTCGCGCCTGCGCGCTGCCATCGTGCTGTCCGCACCGCCGTTCTACGGCGAGCCCGATCCGGCGGCAGTGCTGCGCAGCATCGACGTGCCGACCGTGCATGTGACCTGCACGGACGACGTGATCAACATCCCGGGCTACCACTCCGGGCTGCAGGACCGGCTGGCCGTCTTCGACGCAATCGCCCACCCCCGCAAGCTGTTGGCCGTGTTCGAGGGCGGCTCGCACAGCATGTTCACCGACCGCGCGCGCACCGGCGGCGCCGCGTTGAACGCCCAGGCCAAGCGCGCGACCGCCGAGCTCGGCCTGGCCTTCCTCGACCTCGTCTTCGCGCAGGACGGCAGCGCCCTGGCGCAATGGCAGGCCACATGGCGGCCCATCCTGAGCGTGGCGCCGGGCGACGCGGGCCGCGCGCAGGGCGGCGGCCGGGCCATGCAGCTTGTAGGACGGGGCCGCGCTTTGGGAACGTTGGCAAGTTGAGTGGAATCCAGCACGACGCGCTGCGCGTATCAGCAGTGCCGCCGCGCATATCCGGGGCGGCCATTGCTACAGGAGCACTCATGCAACGCTTTCCCCAACTCGCTTCCATCGCTCTGGCAACCGTGCTGTCGGTCGCCTCGGTCACGGCCTTCGCCCAGGTCACGGTCGGCGGCGCACCGATGCTGCCCACGAAGGACATCATCGACAACGCCGTCAACTCCAAGGACCACACGACCCTCGTGGCCGCGGTCAAGGCAGCCGGCCTTGTGGACACCCTCAAGGGTCCGGGCCCGTTCACCGTGTTCGCCCCCACGAATGCCGCGTTTGCGGCCCTGCCCGCAGGCACGGTCGACACGCTGCTCAAGCCCGAGAACAAGGCCACGCTCGGCGGCATCCTGACCTACCACGTCGTGCCCGGCAAGGTCGATGCCAAGTCGCTCGTGAAGATGATCGAGGACGGCAAGGGTTCCGCGTCGCTCAAGACCGTCGCCGGCGGCACGCTGACGGCCAAGTCCAGCGGCGGCAAGGTGATGGTGACCGACGAAAAGGGCGGCACCGCGACCGTGACCATCGCCGACGTCATGCAGTCCAACGGCGTGATCCACGTGGTGGACAAGGTGCTGCTGCCCAAGTAAGCGCGTCCCACGCGGCACACGGGCGCGCAAGCTCCCGTGGGGCCCACCGTGCATTACACACAAGCCGCTCGCACGAGCGGCTTTTTTTCATGGGCGCAGCAGCTGCGCTGCAGACGTCGCATTCATGCGGCGCTCAAGCCCCGGTCCGCGCGCCGAGGTGCACGGGCAGGCCGTCGGCCAGCACGGTCCAGGCGAGCCTGCTGCCGGCGTGGGTGTGGTCGTGGGGCGGCAGGCGCTCCGGATCGTCCAGGCTGCAGGTGGTGACGTCGATCTCCTCGCCGGCGTCGTCGTTCTCGAACGTGAGCGGGGTACCGCACTGGCCACAGAAGCTGCGTGTGGCGTGCGGGCTGGACCGGAACCGCGCGGGCTCTCCCCGCACGATGCGCCACCCCACCTTCGGCACGCTGAACCAGGCCACGAAAGGGGCGCCGGCGCTGCGGCGGCAGACCGTGCAGTGGCAGCAGGTCTGGTGGAACGGCGCGCCCGCTGCCTCGTAGCGGACGGCGCCGCACAGGCAGCCACCGGTCAGCGCCTGCGTCATGGGCGGCGTGGGCGGCCACGCAACGCGGCGCGCATCGGACGGGGCAGGCAGTGGCCAAGCATGGGGCGATCTCCTGAAAACCTGGGTCGCGTCCATTCTGGCGCCGGCGCGGCGCCACTTCACACGGACTTCACACAAGCCCCCCGCCTTCGCACTGCCTTCGCATGCGCGGCCGACAGTGGCCGCCGTGCACCGTTGCACGGCCACCTCACTGCGGACACACCGTGATCGCCTTCCTCCTCCTTCCCCAGAGCGCCACCGGGCGCTGGCTCGCTGCGGTCCTGCTGGCGCTGTGCGCCGCGCTGCTGCACCGCCCCGTGCTGGCGCAGCCGCGCGACGCCGACGGCCCGCGCCAGCAGACCGAGAGCCCCTACTTCCTCGTGCGCGGCGGCACGCCCGGCGTGGACACGCTGCCGCTCAAGGGCACCGATGTCTCCGTGCAGGTCTCCGGCGTGATCGCCGAAGTGCGCGTGGTGCAGCACTACCGCAACGAAGGCAAGGCGGCCATCGAGGCCGACTACGTGTTCCCGGGCTCCACGCGCGCCGCCGTGGGCGGGCTGCAGGTGCGCCTGGGCGAACGCGTCGTCACCGCGCAGATCCGCGAGAAGCAGCAGGCGCGCATCGACTACGCCACCGCCAGGCAGGAGGGCAAGACCGCCGCGCTGCTGGAGCAGCAGCGGCCCAACGTGTTCCAGATGCGCGTGGCCAACATCCTGCCCGGCGACGAGGTGCAGGTGGAGCTGCGCTACACCGAGCTGCTGCTGCCGCAGGAGGGGCGCTACGAATTCGTGTTCCCCACCGTCGTCGGTCCGCGCTACGCGCATGCGGCCAGCCGGGGCACCAGCACCTGGGCGGCCCAGCCCACGCTGCGGGCAGGCGAGCCGCCCGCCAGCCGCTTCACGCTGCAGATGCAGCTGGACGCACCGCTGCCGTTGCAGGACATCCGCTCGCGCACGCACGCCATCGCCATCGAGCAGCCGCAGGACCAGCCCCGCCACGCCAGCGTGCGCCTGGCCGAGGGCCGCAGTCCCGCCAACGACCGCGACTTCGTGCTTGACTATGGGCTGGCCGGCGAGCAGCTGGCCGCGGGCCTCATGCTGTCCGAAGGCCAGGGGCCGAACGCCGAGAACTTCTTCCTCGCGCTGGTGGCGCCGCCCCGGGCCGTGGCGGCGACGCAGATCGCGCCGCGCGAGTACATCTTCGTGGTCGACATCTCCGGCTCCATGCACGGCTTTCCGCTGGACACGGCCAAGGCCATGCTGCAACGACTTCTGAGCGATCTGCGCAGCACCGACCGCTTCAA
>CAJYRH010000640.1 GCA_913776795.1 uncultured Pseudorhodoferax sp.
CCCCCGTTTGGATTTCTCACTGCGTGTAGAAATCCCATCCCCCCTCACGGGGGCGCACTCAGCGGCCTGGCAGAGCCAGTTCCGCGCGTGCCCTGGCATGGCCTGCTCCGCGGCCTCCCGACCAGCGGCTTGCGAGCCGGTTTCCGTCCCCTGCGGGTGGCGCGCCAGCGCAATGGATCACTGAAAGGCGCCTATTCGCCGAGCCGCGTGAGCAGCGCCGGGTCGGCCACGTCCTGTGCGTCGTGCGTCACCAGCAACGCAGGAATGCCGCGCGCGCGCACCGTGTCGAACACCAGCGCGCGCATGCGCTCGCGCAGCGCCGTGTCCAGCCGGGCGAAGGGCTCGTCCAGCAGCAGCGCGCGCGGCCGGGCCAGCAGCGCCCGCACCAGTGCCACGCGCGAGCGTTGCCCGCCCGACAGCGTGGCGGGATCGGCATGCGCCAGGCCGGGCAGCTCCAGGTCGTGCAGGGCCTGGGCCACGGCTTGCTCGCGCGCGGCCTGCGGGCCGGGCGGCACGGCGAACAGCAGGTTCTCGCGCACCGTCATGTGGGCGAACAGCAGGTCGTCCTGGAACAGGATGGCGATGCCGCGCCGGCGCGTCGGCAACCCGTCCACGCGCGCCCCGTCCAGCAGCACCGTGCCGTCCAGGCGCACCGCCGGCCCGGCGATGCCGCAGACGGCCGCCAGCAGGCTGGACTTGCCGCAGCCGCTCGCGCCCATGAGCGTGTGCACCGTGCCGGGCGCGACGGCGAGCTGCAGGCCCTGCACCAGGCGCCGGCCGGCCACCTCCAGGCTGCGCACCTGGACGTCCAGGCCCGCGCCGGCCTGCCGGGGCGCCATCACGGACGCTCCTGCCGGCCGAACCGCCGCGGCCGCCCCGCCCAGGCCGCCAGCGCGAACATGGCGGCCGGCAGCAGCCATTGCAGCCAGGCGTAGGCCGCCAGCAGCGAGCGCTGCCCGCCGCTGGCCAGGCCCACTGCCTCGGTGGTGACGGTGGCGTAGCGCCCGCCGCCGACGAACAGCGTGGACAGGTACTGCGCCACGCTGACCGAGAAGCCCACCGCAAGCGCCGCCCACAGGCCGGCCTTGAGCAGCGGCCACTTCACGCGCAGCAGGAAGGCCAGGTGCCCGTGCCCCAGCGTGGTGGCCAGCTGGCAGTAGCGCGCATCGAAGCCCAGGTACGAGGGGCTCAGCGCCATCAGCACATAGGGCAGCGCGGCCAGCGTGTGGCCCAGCCACAGGCCCGGCCAGAGCCCGTCGATGTGCCAGGCCAGCGCCAGGCGGTGCAGTCCCACCACCCACAGGATGGAGGGCAGCAGCAGCGGCAGGTAGGCGATGCGGCGCAGCTGCGCGTCCCAGTGCGGCGGTGCGGCCTCCAGCCACAGCACCGCCCACAGCAATGCCGACAGGCCGCTGGCCATGGCCAGCACCAGCGTGGTGGCGACGGTGTCGATGCTGGAAGCCACCGCGCGCCAGCCGCCCAGGCTCAGGTTGTCCGGCCACAGCGCCGGAAACGGCCACACGCCCGAGACGCTGCCGACCGCCAGCGCGGCCATGACGCCCAGGTAGGCGGCCACCAGCAGGCCGCCCGGCGCGAAGCTGCGCCAGGGCGCGCTCTCGCGCCCGCCGCGCATGCCGTTGCTCCAGCGTGCACGGCGCCCCGGCGCGGCGCGCGCGACCCAGCCCAGCAGGGCCACCCCGGCGGCCAGGGCCGCCAGCAGCCAGGCGCCGGCCGCGCCCTTGGCGTTGGTGGCGGGGTCGGCGTCCAGCAGCCACTGCCAGGCCAGCACCGCGGCAGTGGGCGGGGCCGCCGGGCCGATGACCAGCGCCACGTCCACCACCGTCAGGCTGTAGGCGGCCACGGCCAGCACCGGCGCACCCAGGCGCGGCCAAAGCTGCGGCCAGACCACGCGCCACCACGCGGTGCTGCGCGCATAGCCCATGGTGCGGGCCAGCGCCAGCTCGCGCGACCAGCGCGGCCCCGCGTCGGCGCGCTGCATCTGGCTCGCGGCCACCCAGAGCAGGAACGGCACCTCCTTGCCCACCAGCGCCGCGATCAGGCCCAGGCCCCATGGGTCCTGCGTGGTGGCCCAGTCCGGCGGCGCATCGAAGCCGGTGGCCCAGGGCGACAGCGCCCGCAGGATCCAGCCGCTGGGCGCGAGCAGGAAGGCCAGCCCGATGGCGAAGGCGGCATGCGGCATGGCCAGGAGGGGCGAGAGCACCCGCACGAGGAACGGCCAGGGCCGCGCGCCGAAGCTGCGCGACAGGATCGCCGCCGTGCACAGCACCGACAGCACCGTGGCGGCCAGACCCGTCCACAGCGAGGCGGCCAGCGCGCGCGGCCATTGCGGATCGTCCAGCAGCGCGCGCCAGGCCGCGCCGTCGGTGCCGGCCAGCACGGCCTGCGCCCCGATCCACAGCAGCGGCACGACCACCGGCAGCGCCAGCAGCACCGCCAGCGTGCCGCGCGGTGCGCCGCGGCCCGCCAGAGCTACTGCCCGTAGCGCCGCAGCCATTCGCGCTCGATCGGGTCGACCCAGCTGCCGTGCGGCTCCAGCAGCACCGGCGCCGGCCGCTCCACCTGCCCGGGCCGGGGCTGGGCGGCGAAGCGCTGGCGCTGCTCGGCCGGCAACCGCTCGACCGCAAGCACCGTGCCGTCGCCCCAGACCGCGATGTCGGCCTTGCGCGCCTGCGCCTCGGGCGACAGCATGAAGTCGATCACCACTTGGGCCGCGGCGGGCGCGCTGGCGTTGACCGGGATGGCCAGGAAATGGGTGTTGCCCACGGTGCCCCGCGTGTTCTGCCAGCTCACGGTGGTGGCGGGCAGCCGGCCGGCAGCGATCTCGTTGGCCGCCTCGTTGGGGTTGAAGGTCAGGCCGATCAGCAGTTC
>CAJYRH010000641.1 GCA_913776795.1 uncultured Pseudorhodoferax sp.
CCGGGACAGCCGCCGGCCAGCGCCTCCAGCATGCGCACCCGCGCCAGCGCGCCCATGCCGGCACCGGCGCAGGCCTCGGGCCAGTCGATGCGGTCGAATCCGATGCCATCGGCCTCGTCCCGCAGCGACTGTGGCACGCCGCCTGCCGCCTCGAAGGCGCGCTGCTGGGGCGCCAGCCTTTCCTGTGCGAAGCGGCCGGCCGTCTCCAGCACCAGATCGAGCGCCTCGTCCGTCGCGAAATCAAGCATGTGCCTCTCTCCCGTCGCGATAAAAAACATGAATGTGGTTTTATTAAACCATGGATGTATTATCAAGGCCGGAGTTCATGCAACCAAGGAGACAAAGTGGGTTCAACGAGAAGACAGGTCTGCATTGCCGGACTCTTGGGTTGGGCGGCCGGCCTGGCGGCGGCGCAGCCGGCGCCCTATCCGAACCGGCCGATCCGGATCGTGGTGCCGTTCACCGCCGGCAGCGGCTCGGACAACTCCTCGCGCTACTTCGGCGAACAGATCTCCACCCTGTTGGGCCAGCCGGTGGTGGTGGAGAACAAGCCCGGGGCCAACGGCATCATTGCGCTGCAGGCCGTGAAGAACGCGCCGGCCGACGGCTACACCGTGCTGCTGGCGAGCAACTCGCCGATGGCCGTCAATCCCTTGGTGGTGAAGGACCTGGGTTACGACTCGGTGAAGGACTTCAAGCCCGTCTCGGGCCTCACGCGCGGCATGAACGTGGTGCTGGTGTCCAACGACTCGAAGTTCACCAGCATCGACGCCCTGCTGGCCGCGGGCCGCGAGCGCTCGCTGAACATGGGCACCTATTCGGCCGGCTACGAGCTGGCAGGGGCCTGGCTGTCCAGCGTCTCGGGTGCCAGGTTCACCAACGTGCCCTACAAGGGCCAGGCGCCGATCGTCACGGATGTGATCGGCAACCAGCTCGATTTCGCGCTGGTGGACCTGGGCGGCGCCATGCCGCTCATCAAGGGGGGCCGGGTGCGTGCGCTGGCCGTGACCGGCGAGGCCCGCAACGCCGACCTGCCCGAGGTGCCGACGGTGCGCGAGCGCGGCTTCGACGAATACGTGCAGTACAGCTGGGTGTCGTTCTACGTGCACATGAACACCCCCGAGGACGTGACCGCCCGGCTGGCTGGCGCCTTGCAGGCCGCGCTGGCCGCGCCCGGCGCGCGCGACTTCGTGCGCAAGAGCGGTGCCGAGCTCATGGCCTACCCGCCCGAGAAGATGCGCGCCTTCCACCTGTCGGAGATCGAGCGCTTCCGCAAGATCGCCCAGGCCGCCGGCGTGCGGCCCCAGTGAACAAGGAGACGACCATGGCCTTCACCCGCCGCCGCATGACCCAGGCCCTCGCGCTGGGCGCAGGCCTCGCATCGCTCAAGGTGCGCGCCGCCGGCTTTCCCGACAAGCCGATCCGCATGATCCTGCCGTTCTCGCCGGGCGGCGGCACCGACGAAAGCTCGCGTTCGTATGCCGACGAACTGCACAAGCTGCTTGGCGTGCCCGTGATCGCCGACAACCGGCCTGGCGCCAGCGGTCTGGTGGCTGTTAACGCGCTGATGGCCGCCCCGGCGGACGGCTACACCATGCTGGTGGCGACCAACTCGCTGGCCGCCGTGAATCCGGTCATGCGCAAGGACCTGCCCTACGACGCCTTCAAGGACCTGCAGCCCATCCACGGCCTGCTCAACAGTGCGCCCGTGGTCTCCGCGCCGCTGTCATCGGGCCAGGTGCCGCTCAAGGAGATGCTGCTGCGTGCGAAAAGGCAGGGGCGCGCGCTGTCCATCGGCAACTACTCGGAGGGCTACCAGCTGCTGGCCGCCTGGATCGGCACGCTGGAGGGGGTGCCGGTGGTCCACGTGCCCTACAAGGGGCCTTCGCCCATGCTGGTCGACTTGGTCGGTGGCCGGCTGGATTTCGCCATCAGCGACCCCACGAGCGCCATGGAGCTGGTGCGCACCGGCAAGCTGCGCGGCGTGGCGACGGGCGGCGCCGAGCGCGAGCGCCAGATGCCCGACATGCCCACCATGATGGAGCTGGGCTATCCCGAGTTCGAAACCTACGTCTGGTCCTCGCTGTTCGTGCGCTCGGGCACCCCGCCCGATGTGGCGAAGAGGCTGTCGGACGCCGTCGCCGCCGCGCTGGTCTCGCCCGTCATCCAGGCCCGCAACGCCAACCGGCCCGGCACGCCGATGATGCTGGCGCTCGGTGCGCTGGGCGACTTCCAGCGGCGCGAGTACGAGCGGTTCAGAAAGGTGGCCGACGCGGCAGGCATGGCGCCACGCTGACGGCCGATACGGCAGGGATTTCCATTAAAAAGGTGAATGGCCGACGGCATCTGCTCGGTTAGCATCCGAATCATCGGTGTGACACCTTGCAGCCCGTCTTGACATGCCACTTGCCGGATCGCAGAAACTGACCGAGGAGCTGGGCCACTGTGTCGCACGCATCGAATGCGACACGCCCACCGGCGTGCAGTGCGGCACCGGCTTCTTCTTCGCATTCCTGCTGGAGAACGGCAAGCGCAGCCCGTGCCTGATCACGAGCCGCCACGTGGTGCACGGGGCGCGCAGCGGGCGCTTCTTCATCACCCGCAAGGACGCCGACGGCCACCTGCAGCCCCAGCAGCCGCTGGAATGCCGCATCTCCGATTTCGAGGACAAGTGCCACCCGCACCCGGACCCCTCGGTCGACCTGGTGCTGGTGTTCGTCGGTGCCAGCCTGCAGGCCATCAAGGCAGCGGGCAACGACTACCACATCACCTACCTGTCGCGCTCGGCGATCCTGCCGCGCGCGCAGCGCGCAGAGCTGGCCCACCTGGAGACTGTGGCGGTGCTCGGCTATCCGCTCGGCCTGTGGGACCCGCAACAGCTGCAACCCGTCGCGCGGATGGGCATCACGGCCACCCATGCCGGCCTGCCGTACGGCGGCGCGCCCCAGTTCCTGGTCGATGCGCCGTGCCACCCGGGGCTGGGTGGCGCACCGGTGTTCCTGTGCATGCCGCCGACCGCCGGCGAGGCAGGCGCGCCGGCGCAGCGCTCGCCAGGGGTGGCCCTGCTGGGTGTCCTC
>CAJYRH010000642.1 GCA_913776795.1 uncultured Pseudorhodoferax sp.
GCCACGACAAGGTGCGTGCCCGGTTGTGCTGGCGCAAGGAGGGTGCCGATGCCTGGCAGGAAGCCGAGATGCAGGCCGAGGGCAACGACGTCTGGTCGGCGCGCTGCACGCCCGACGCGCAGGGCCGCTGGCGCTACACGGTCTGCGCCTGGGTCGATCACTTCCAGTCCTGGCGCGCCGAACTGGTGCGGCGCGTGGACCTGGCCGACATCCTGATCGCCGCGCGCGTGGGTGCAGAGCTCGTGCGCCAGGCCTCCGAACGCGCCGAGGGCGAAGACCGCGCCAAGCTCCTGGGCCTGGCCGAGAACCTGCGCAGCCGCGCCGAGACGGCTGGCCGCGCCACCATCGCAGAGATCGATTCGGTCTCGCTCGAGGTGGCCTCCATCAAGGCTGCGGCGCTCAGCGACGACCTTGCTGCCCTGGCCGACCGCTGGCCCGACCGCAGCCATGCGGTCTGGTGGAGCGAGGACGGGCTGCCTCTGGTCGTGGACCGCGAGCGTGCCGCGTTCAGCAGCTGGTACGAGATGTTTCCGCGCTCGGCCGCGTTGGACGAAGGCCGGCACGGCACCTTCAAGGACGTGCAGGCACGTCTGCCCTACGTGGCCGCGATGGGCTTCGACGTGCTGTACCTGCCGCCCATCCACCCGATCGGCCGTGCGCGCCGCAAGGGACGCAACAACACGCTGGTCGCGCTGCAAAGCGACGTGGGTAGCCCGTGGGCCATCGGCGCCGACGAGGGCGGCCATAAGGACGTGCTGCCCGCCCTGGGCACGCCCGAGGACTTCCGCGAACTCGTGCGCGCGGCCAATGCGCTGGGCATCGAACTCGCGCTGGACATCGCCTTCCAGTGCGCGCCCGACCATCCGTACGTGAAGGCACACCCGGACTGGTTCCGCAAGCGGCCCGACGGCAGCGTGCAGTACGCCGAGAACCCGCCCAAGAAGTACCAGGACATCTACCCGTTCGACTTCGAGACGGCCGACTGGCGCGCGATGTGGCTCGAACTCAAGAGCGTGTTCGACCACTGGATCGCGCAAGGCGTGCGCATCTTCCGCGTCGACAACCCGCACACCAAGGCCTTCGCCTTCTGGGAATGGGTCATCGGCGCGGTGAAGGCGGAGCACCCCGACGTGCTGTTCCTGGCGGAGGCCTTCACGCGGCCCAAGGTCATGCACCGGCTCGCGAAACTGGGCTTCTCGCAGAGCTACACCTACTTCACCTGGCGCAACACCCGCCACGAACTGATGGAGTACTTCACCGAGCTGGCCCACGGCCCGGGCGCCGACTACTACCGCCCCAACGCCTGGCCCAACACGCCGGACATCCTCAACGAGCACCTGCACCACGGCCTGCGCTCGGTCTTCATGAGCCGGCTGGTGCTGGCGGCCACGCTGTCCGCCAGCTACGGCATTTACGGTCCTCCGTACGAGCTGCTGCAGGGCCTCCCTGCCAAGCCGGGCAGCGAGGAGTACCTGGATTCCGAGAAGTACCAGGTGCGCCATTGGGGCGAGCTGACGCTGGACCGTGAAGACAGCATCGCCGGCTTCATCGCCACCGTGAACCGCATCCGCAAGGAACACGTGGCGCTGCAGACCAACAGCTCGCTGCGCTTCTTCGACACCAGCAACCCGTACCTGGTGGCCTATGCCAAGCGCGACCCACAGGGCCGCAACGCCGTGCTGACTGTCGTCAACATTGACGCCACCTTCACACAGAGCGGCTGGGTGCATGTGGACGCGGACTGGCTGGGCGTGCAGGGCGGCTTCGTCGCGCACGACCTGCTGACAGGCCAGTCGTTCGATTGGCAGGACGGCGGCAATTTCGTGGAGCTGGTCCCGTCGCGGATGCCGGCCCATGTGCTCGAGATCAGAGGGAACGCATGAAGAATCCAGAACAGGCGGCAGCGGCCGACAGCATCCCGCACCTGGCCGAGGCCGGGCAGGGCCCGGTCACCCCCGTCACCGACGAGGCGTTGTGGTACCAGGACGCGGTGATCTCCCAGCTCAACGTCAAGGCGTTCGTCGACTCCAACGCCGATGGCGTGGGCGACTTCAAGGGCGTGACGAGCAAGCTCGACTACGTCAAGGACCTGGGCGTCAACACCATCTGGCTGATGCCGTTCTACCCCTCGCCGCTGCGCGACGATGGCTACGACATCTCCAGCTACATGGACGTGCACCCGCAGTACGGCACGCTGGACGACTTCAAGGAGATGCTGGCCGAGGCGCACAGGCGCGACCTCAAGGTCGTCACCGAGCTGGTCATCAACCACACCTCGGACCAGCACCCCTGGTTCCAGCGCGCACGCAAGGCGCCGCCCGGCTCGCCCGAACGCGACTTCTACGTCTGGAGCGACAGCGAGCAGAAGTACCAGGGCACACGCATCATCTTCACCGACACGGAAACGTCGAACTGGACCTGGGACCCGGTCGCCAAGGCCTACTTCTGGCACCGCTTCTTCAGCCACCAGCCCGACCTGAACTTCGACAACCCGGCCGTGCTGGAGGCCGTGTTCGAGGTCATGCGCTTCTGGCTGGACCTCGGCGTGGACGGCTTCCGGCTCGACGCCATCCCCTACCTGATCGAGCGCGAGGGCACCAACAACGAGAACCTGCCCGAGACCCACGCGATCCTCAAGCAGCTGCGCGCCGCCATCGACGCGAAATACAAGAACCGCTTTGTGCTGGCCGAAGCCAACCAGTGGCCCGAAGACGTGCGCGAGTACTTCGGCGATGGCGACGAGTGCCACATGGCCTACCACTTCCCGCTGATGCCACGCATGTACATGGCCATCGCGCAGGAGGACCGCTTCCCGCTCATCGAGATCATGCAGCAGACGCCGGACATTCCGCAAGGCTGCCAGTGGGCCATCTTCCTGCGCAACCACGACGAGCTCACGCTGGAGATGGTCACCAGCAAGGAGCGCGACTACTTGTACACCACGTACGCGGCCGACCCGCGTGCGCGCATCAACGTGGGCATCCGCCGGCGCCTGGCGCCGCTGATGGACAACGACAGCGACCGCATCAAGCTCATGAACAGCATGTTGCTGTCCATGCGCGGCTCGCCCATCGTCTACTACGGCGACGAGATCGGCATGGGCGACAACGTGTTCGTGGGCGACCGCAACGGCGTGCGCACGCCGATGCAGTGGAGCCCGGACCGCAATGCCGGCTTCTCGCGCGCCGATCCCCAGCGGCTGTACCTGCCGCCCATCATGGACGCCATCTACGGCTACGAGGCGCTCAACGTCGAGCAGCAGCAGCGCGAGCCCGCCTCGCTGCTGAACTGGATGCGCCGCATGCTGGCCGTGCGCGGCACCAGCAAGGCGTTTGGCCGCGGCGACCTGGTGTTCCTCAAGCCCGGCAATCGCAAGATCCTGGCCTACCTGCGCACCTACGGCGACGATGTGATCCTGTGCGTGGTGAACCTCGCGCGATCGGCGCAACCGGCCGAACTCGACCTGTCGGCCTTCAAGGGCCGCGTGCCGGTGGAGATGCTGGGCCGCACGGCCTTCCCTCCCATTGGCGAGCTTCCCTACCTCATGACCATCGCCGCGCACGGCTTTTACTGGCTGCGCCTGGCGACCGACGTGGCGGTGCCCAGCTGGCACCAGGAGCTGCTGCCCGCGGAGGACCGCCCCGTGCTGGTGCTGTTCGACGGGTGGGCCAGCCTGTTCCGCGACCAGGTGGTGCCCTGGCGCATCGGCATGGCCGTGAAGACGCGCCAGCAGTTCGAGAACGAGATCCTGCCGCGGCACATCGAGGCCCAGCGCTGGTACGCCAGCAAGGGCACGCCGGTGCAGCGCGCACGCATGGTGCAGCACGCGCTGTGGGAGCAGGGCGACGACGGCTGGCTGCTGCCGCTGGTGGAACTGGACGGCCCGGCCGATTCGGTCTACTTCGCGCCGCTCGCGCTGGCCTGGGAGGAGCGCGAGGAAGAGCGCTACCGCGCCTTTGCGCCCGCTGCCGTGGCGCGTGTGCGCCAGCAGGCCGAGGTCGGCTACATGGCCGATGCCTTCGCCGACGAGCGCTTCTGCCGTGCCGTGATCGCCGCCATCGGGGCGGGCCGCGCGTTGGCCACCGAGACGGGCAGCATCCGCTTCGTGGCCACCCGGGCCTTCGCCGAACTGGCCGGCGCCGACATCGCGCAGCTGCCCGTGGCCCGGCCGCAGGCGCAGAGCAGCAACACCATCGTGCTCGTGGACGAGCGGCTGTTCCTCAAGGGTTATCGGCGCATCCGCAAGGGCGTGAACCCGGAGTTCGAGGTCGGCCGCTTCCTGACCGAGGTGGCGAAGTTCCCGCAGTGCGCGCCCGTGGCCGGCGCCGTGGAATTCGTGGCCGCAGACGGCAGCATCAGCACGCTGGCGCTGCTGCAGGCGCATGTGGAGAACCAGGGCGACGGCTGGGCCTACCTGCTGGGGTATCTGGAGCGGCATCTGGAAGAGCTGCGCACACCGGTGGCCGCTGCGCTGCCCGACGACGTGCATGGCGCCCACCTCGCGCTTATGCAGACGCTGGGCCGGCGCACGGCAGAGCTGCACCTGGCGCTGGGCACGCGCAGCGGCGATGCCGCCTTCGACCTCGAGCCGCTGACGACGGCCGATGTCGTGGCCAGCCGGGAGCAGGCCAGCGCCGACCTGCGCCAGAGCCTGGACCTGCTGCAGGCCGCGTTGCCGCGCCTGCCAGCCGGCGTGCAGGAGGACGCGCGGGCCGTGCTCGCCGCCAGCACCGACCTGGCGCAGCGCATCGCCGCCGGCGGCGTGCTGGACAACGAAGGCCGCAAGATCCGCATCCACGGCGACTACCACCTGGGCCAGGTGCTGCTGACGCGCAACGACTTCGTGATCGTCGACTTCGAGGGCGAGCCGGGGCGCGCATTCGCCGAGCGCCGCGCCAAGCAGTCGCCGCTGCGCGACGTGGCCGGCATGTTGCGGTCCTTCGACTACGCGCGTGCAGCGGCGTTGCGCCATGCTGCGCATACGCCGGAGGAGCAGGCGCCCCTGGCCGAACCGGCCCGCGCCTGGGAGGCCGCGTCGCGCGATGCCTTCCTGCGCAGCTACCGCGAAACGCTGTCAGGCACACCGCTGGCGGTGTCCGACCAGGCCATGGGCCTGCTGGCGCTGTTCGAACTGCAAAAGGCCCTGTACGAACTGCGCTACGAACTCGAGAACCGGCCGGACTGGGCGCACATCCCGCTGGCCGGCATCCTGGCCCTGGCACGCAGCCCGGCCGCCCTGGCTTGAAAGGCACCTCCATGGAACAAATCAACGTGATGCTGGAGCCCGTGCGGGCTTTCCTGATCCAGACCGGCGCCTTCCTGCCGCGCTTGGCCATTGCCCTGCTCGTGCTGGTGGCCGGCTTCCTCGTGGCCAAGGCCGTGCGCTTCGCGGTCGAGAAGGGCCTGCGCGCGATCAACTTCCACATCGTGACCAGGCGCGCAGGTCTGGACGGGTTCCTGCAGCAGGGCGGCACCCACATCGACACCATCGGCGTGCTGGGTGTGCTGGCCTATTGGGTGGTGATCCTGGCTGCGCTGATCGTGGCCTTCAACGGCTTGGGGCTCACGCACGTGACCGAGCTGCTGAGCCGCGTCATGCTGTTCGTGCCGCAGCTCATCGCCGCGCTGCTGGTGCTGGCCTTCGGCTCGTACTTCGCACGCTTCCTGTCCAACGCCGTGGCCACCTACTGCAAGGGCGTGGGCATGCGCGATGGCCAGGCCCTGGGCCGCATCGCCTACTACGCCATCCTGGCCTTCGTGGTCATGATCGCGCTGGACCAGATGGGCGTGGGCGGCAGCATCGTGCGCGATGCCTTCCTGCTGGTGCTCGGTGGCGTGGTGCTGGCGCTGGCGCTGGCGTTCGGCCTGGGCGGCAAGGAGTGGGCTGCGGCCCAGCTCGAACGCTGGTGGCCGTCGCGGGACGAGCCGCGCGACCCGCCGAGCCGGTTGCGCTGACATGCAGTTCGGCGCGCAGGTTCAGGCCGGTGGCGGCACGCGGTTTCGTCTGTGGGCGCCTGCAGCGCGTCAGGTGGAGCTGCTCATCGAAGGCGGCGAGGTGCACCTTCTGCAGAGCCTGGCCGACGGCTGGCATGAAGTGGTGGTGCCCGGTGCCGGTGCGGGCTCGCGCTACCGCTACCGGATCGACGGCGGTGCGCCGGTGCCTGATCCGGCATCGCGCTACAACCCCGAGGACGTGCATGGCCCCAGCCAGGTGGTCGACGCAGGCGCCTACGCCTGGCAGGATGGGGCGTGGCGCGGCAGGCCCTGGCATGAGACCGTCGTCTACGAACTGCACGTCGGCGCGTTCACGCACGAGGGCACGTTCGCTGCGGCCGCCGAGCGTCTCGCCGAGCTGGCGGCGCTGGGGATCACGGCCGTCCAGCTCATGCCGCTGGCCGATGCTCCGGGCGGACGCAACTGGGGCTACGACGGCGTGCTCCATTACGCGCCCGAGAGCAGCTACGGCACGCCTGACGCGCTGCGCGCGCTTGTGGACCGTGCCCACGCGCTGGGCCTCATGGTGTTCGTCGACGTGGTCTACAACCACTTCGGGCCGGACGGAAACTACCTGCACGGGTACTGTCCGCAGTTTTTCAATCCGGCCCACCAGACGCCCTGGGGCGCGGCCATCAACTACGACGGCGAACACAACGCGGCCGTGCGCGCCTTCTTCGTCGCCAACGCGCTGTACTGGATCGAGGAGTTCCACTGCGATGGCCTGCGGCTGGACGCCGTCCACCAGATCCGCGACGACTCCGACCTGCCCATCGTCGAGGAGATCGCGCAGGCACTGGCAGCCGGGCCGGGCCAGCGCAGGCACGTGCACCTGGTGCTGGAGAACGACCAGAACCAGGCGCAGCGCCTGGCACCGGCCGGCCTCGCCACCGCCCAGTGGAACGACGACCTGCACAACGCCGCCCACGTGCTGCTGACGGGCGAGACGGACGGCTACTACGTGGACTACGCGCAGGCGCCGGCTGCGTTGTTCAGCCGGGCGCTGGCCGAAGGCTACGCCTACCAGGGCGAGGTCTCGGAGCACCTGGGCGTGGCGCGCGGCGAGCCGAGCGGCAGGCTGCCGCCGACGGCCTTCGTGTCGTTCCTGCAGAACCACGACCAGGTGGGCAACCGGGCGATGGGCGAGCGGCTGGACCGCCTGGCCGATCCCCGGAGGCTGGAGGCGCTTTACGCCTGCCTGCTGCTGTCGCCGCACATTCCCATGCTGTTCATGGGCGAGGAGTTCGCGGCCTCCACGCCTTTCCTGTTCTTCTGCGATTTCGAGGGCGAGCTTGCCGACGCCGTGCGCAAGGGCCGGCGCGCCGAGTTCAAGCGCTTCGCCGCATTCGCCGACGCGGCCGACCGCGCGCGCATTCCGGATCCGAACGCCGAAGCGACCTTCGCCCAGTCCAAGCTGCGCTGGGCCGAGCGCGAGACGACGCCGCACCGCGAGCGCCTCGCGCTGGTCGGGCGCCTGCTGACGCTGCGCCGGCGCCACCTGGTGCCGCTGCTGGACGGTGCGCCCCATGGCGGGCGTTCGCTCGGCTCCGGTGGCTGGGTGCACGTGGCGTGGCCACTGGCCGGCGGTGCCTCCTGGGTGTTGCAGGCCAACCTGCAGGATGCGCCGGCACAGGAGCCGCCCCACGCCGGCCAGATCGTCTATGCCTCCCATGCCGGCACCGGCATGCCCCCCTGGTCCGTCCGCGTGAGCCTGCACATCCCATGACCGCCTCCATTCCCCGCGCCACCTACCGGCTGCAGCTGCACAAGGACTTCGGCTTCGCGGCGGCGCAGGCCGTGCTGCCCTACCTGCAGGCGCTCGGCGTCAGCCACGTGTACTGCTCGCCGATCACACGCGCGCGGCCGGGCAGCATGCACGGCTACGACGTCGCCGATCCGCGCGAGATCAATCCCGAACTCGGCGGCCGAGCGGCCTTCGAGAGCTTCGCCCGCGCGGCGCGCGGGCTGGGCCTGCAGTTGCTGCTGGACATCGTTCCCAACCACATGGGCGTGATCGGAAGCGACAACCCCTGGTGGTCGGACGTGCTCACGCACGGCGAGGCCTCGGCCTATGCGGGCTTCTTCGACATCGACTGGCGACCCATGGATCCGGCCATGGCCGGCAAGGTGCTGCTGCCCGTGCTGGGTGCGCCCTACGGCGAGGTGCTGGACCAGGGGCAGCTGCAGCTGGCCTGGGACGAGGCCGACAGCCGACTCGTGCTGCGTTATTTCACGCACGTTTTTCCGACCGACCCAGGCAGCTGGGGGGCGGTGCTGCGCATGGCCGCCGACCATGCCGAGGATGCCGACAC
>CAJYRH010000643.1 GCA_913776795.1 uncultured Pseudorhodoferax sp.
GCTCGGCGAGACGGCAGCCGCGGCGCACTGGCAGGCGCAGCTGGCGGACTTCCAACGCGATGTGCTGGCCTCCATCGCACAGGCGCAGCTGAAGTACGGCATGGCCGCCATCCCCGGCGCGGCCGACCGCGGCGACTTCGACCCGACCTCCACCACCGTGGCGCTGGCGCCCGCCGGCCTGCAGGGCGTGCTGCCGCCGGCCGCGCTGCAGGCCACGTTCGCGCAGTACTGGCAGCACTTCACCGAGCGCCGCGACGGCCCCCCCACCTGGGACGCATACACCCCGTACGAATGGCGCAACGTGGGTGCACTGCTGCGCCTGGGCGAGCGCGAACGCGCACTGGCCGCCATGGACTGGTTCCTGCGCGACCGCCGCCCGCGCGGCTGGAACCAATGGGCCGAGGTGGTCGGACGCGACCCGCGCGCGCCGCGCTTCGTGGGCGACATGCCGCACGGCTGGGTGGCATCGGACTTCCTGCGCGCCGCGCTGGACCTGTTCGCCTACGAGGCACCCGAGCGGCAGGCCTGGGTTCTCGGCGCGGGCGTGGCGCCGGCCTGGCTGCCAGGCCAGGGCCTCGCGCTGCGCGACCTGCACACGCCGCGCGGCCTGCTGAGCTACCGGGCCCGCCGCGCGGGCGCCACCACCACCGTGGACATCGCGGGCGGCATGCGCCCGCCCGCCGGCGGCCTGGTCATCGCGCTGCCCGGCAGCGCCGCGCCCGCGCGTGCCAGCATCGACGGCCAGCCGCTGGCCTGCCTGCCGGCGGCCGGCCTCGTGGTGCACCGGCTGCCGGCCCGCGTGCGCTTCACGGCAGCCGGCAGCGGCGGCGCCCTGCCACTCTGTCCACCCGTTCAACGTTCGTCCCTCCCGCATCCATGAGCGCTTCTTCCGAGCTGGTGCTGACCAGCGCCGGCGGCCTGTCCGCCGTCTTCCACGCCAACGGCACGCTGCACCGCCTGGACTTCGGCGACACCACCATCGCGCTGTTCGCCGGCAATGCGCTCGAAGCGGGCGCCACGGCCCTGTGGCTGCGGCGCCGGCAGGGCGGGGCGGTGCTGGACAGCCTGAACCTGCTGTCGCCGGCCAGCGGCGCGCAGTGGCGCCTGCACGCCGGCGCATGGCAGGCGCGCGGCAGCTGGGGCGACCTGCGCTACACATTGCGGCTGCAGCTGCATGCCACGGCGCCGGTGTGGTCCTGGCATGTGGAACTGCACAACGGCGGCGACACGGCGCAGACAGTGGACCTCGTGCTGCTGCAGGACGTGGCGCTCGCGCCCTACGGCGCGGTGCGCATCAACGAGTACTACGTGAGCCAGTACCTGGACCATGTGCCGCTCGACCACGCGTCGCGCGGCACCGTGCTGGCGTCACGGCAGAACCTGGCCGGCCCCGGCCAGCGTCACCCCTGGCTGCTGGTGGGCTCGCTGCGGCGCGCGGTCGGCTTCGCGACCGACGCCTTGCAGTCCATCGGCCTGGGCTGGCGCAGTGGGGAGGCGCCCGTCATCGCCAAGGCCGACCTGCCGAACCAGCGGCTGCAGCACGAACACGCCATGCTGGCGCTGCAGGACGAACCCTGCGTGCTGGCCGCGCATGCGGAGGTGCGGCTGGGCTTCTTCGCCGGCGTGCAGGCCGACCATCCCGCGGCGACGGGCGTGGCCGACCTGCCCCAGGCCGATGCCTGGGCCGCTGTGGCCGCGGCCTTGCCCGCGCCAGACGAGCCGGGCCCGCCCTGGCGCGCGGCCGTGCCCAGCCTCTTCACGCAGGCCGGCGAACTGCCCACGCACGATCTGTCCGAGGCGCAGCTCGCCCAGCGGTTTGCGCTGCCCTGGCGCCAGGTGGAGCGCGACGCCGATGGCCTGCTGCTGTCCTTCTTCGCGGCCTGCGGCACGCATGTGGCGTTGCCGCGCAAGAAGCGCCAATCGCTGCGCCCGCATGGCCAACTGCTGCGCACGGGGGCCCACCTGGTGCCCGACGAGCGCAGCCTGACCAGCACCTGCTGGATGGGCGGGGTCTTCCATTCCATGGTGACCGAAGGCCATGTCGGCATCAACCGGCTGCTGTCCACCGTGCGCAGCTATCTGGGCTTGAACCGCACTGCCGGCCAGCGCGTGCTGGTGGAGATCGACGGGCAATGGCAACTGCTGGGCCAGCCCTCGGCCTTCGCCATGTCCGAGCGGCAATGCCAGTGGGTCTACGCGCACGCTGGCGGCGTGCTCACGGTCAGCGCCAGCGCCGCGGCCGAGGACCATGCGCTGTCGCTCACGCTGCAGGTGGACGCTGGCCCGGCGCGGCGCTTCCTCGTCACGCACCACCTGGCCCTGCAGGGCGACGACGGCCTCGCGCAGTGCCCGCCGGCCTGGCAGCGCGGCACGGACGGCACGGTGACCGTGTCGCCCGCACCCGGCAGCGCCGCGCACCGACAGTACCCGGGCGGCAGTTTTTCTCTGCAGCCCGATGCGCCGCTGGACCGCGTCGGCGCGGACGAGCTGCTGTACCTGGACGGGCAGTCGCGCGGCCAGCCCTTTCTGTGCCTGCAGACCCCGCCATGCCGCGCCTTCGGCCTGGTGCTGCGCTCGCAGTTGCTTGGCCCGCTGCCCGCGCCCGATGCCGCCTTGCCGCGCCTGGCTGCGCTGCGCCTGCCGCAGCTGGCCCCGCCGCCCGACGCGACCGGGGCCAGGCTGGCGGCGCTGTCCGAGTGGCTGCCCTGGCTGCAGGACAACGCGCTCGTGCACTACCTCTCGCCGCGCGGCCTGG
>CAJYRH010000644.1 GCA_913776795.1 uncultured Pseudorhodoferax sp.
CACCCACTACAACAATGGCGCCCTGGGCGCCAACAGCTGGACGCTGACCCAGGCAGGCATTCAGGCCAACTTGGAACTGTACTCTGCGTCGCTGAACAAGACCTTCAATGCGGTCTATACAGTTTTCTTCAAGGAAACGCCAAACAACAACGCTACTTGTCCTTCCGCACCGGAAGTGAACCCGTGTAGCGATATCTTTGTGATCCTGGGTTCGCTGGGCGAAAGCTTTACCTTTGACGGCTTCCAGTACACGTTCGACTTCAGGGTTGCACCAGCAGTGGTTGGAGGTTCGTTGACGCCAGCCTCGTCCGCTCAGTGCTTGGCCGCAAATGCGCCGGCCAACTGCTTCGGCGTCTCGACCCCAGAAGGCCAGGACACCAGCATCAAGTTCCAGTTTGCACTGAATGCAACGGAAGTTCCTGAGCCGGGCTCGATTGCCCTCCTTGGCGCAGGCCTGCTGGGCTTGGCCGGCCTTCGTCGCCGCCAGCAAAAGAAAAAGGCTTGAGGCTCAGATCTTGAGCTCGTAACCCCGCTACGGCGGGGTTTTTTTATGCTGCAAATTCTTCGGCCTTTAGTAACACCTCATCGGTCACTTGACGATGCATCAGGTGAGCTTTGCTAAGCTGCGCCTAATGAGTAAGCGAGGCCCCAGGGCCCACTTGACCCCGGCCGTTTGGTGGGACCTCAGATGTCCAGCACGCGGCGCAGCAGCGCGAAGCCAACGCGCCACGTGCTGCCACCGCCGGCGTCGACAGTCGCAGTGCGCTCGTTGATCCGCACGACGGTGCCGACTACCGTCTGCAGGTATTTGCCCTCGAATGCCACCTTGTCGCCGCGCCGGAAGTCCTCGCGCGTGGGCTTGGGCGCACTCGGCTCGGGCTGTGCCGCTGCGCCTTGTTGCGTTCGGCCGGCATCAGTTAGCGGCGGCTCGATGGCAGCAAGGGCAGCTTCCATTCGCGTCTCTCGCGCAGGTCCTGCAGCACGACCTGCGTGTCTTTCATGGCCAGTACCTTGCCCTCGCGCAGACTGCCGTCGCGCCAGTCCAGGAAGCGCACCGTCTGGCCCAGGTGCAGGTTCACCCGCACGGCAATGATCCGACGCGGGTCGGCAAGCAGCCGCTCGATGACGGTGGTCAGCTCGAACAGCTGCAAGCTGCTGGCGTTGTTGAGCAGTTCCAGCATGCGCGGATCGACGCCGCGGCTCATGCAACACGCCGCTGTTCGTCGCCCACCGACTCGCGCGTGCCGATGTTCCACGGCAGCAGCTCTTCGATCCGGCAGATCGGGTGATCGGCAATGCGCCCCAGAACCTCGCGCAGGTACGCCTCGGGATCGAGCCCGTTGAGCTTGGCCGTCTGCACTAGGCTGTAGATCGCAGCGGCCCGCTCGCCGCCGACATCCGAGCCCATGAACAAGTAGTTGCCCCGGCCCAGCGCTATACCGCGCAGGGCACGTCCGGCTGCATTGTTGTCCATCTCGATCCGCCCGTCATCGCGGTAGCGCGTCAATGCCTGCCAGCGCGTGAGGGTGTAGCCGATGGCACGTGCCAGATCGGACTTGGCAGATACGCGCCCCGCCAGGCTGCTCAGCCAGGCGTGCAGCTCATCGAGCAGCGGGCCGGCGCGGGCCTGGCGGTGGGCACGGCGCACGTCCGGTGGTTGGCCACGGACAGCCTTCTCCACGGCATACAGCGCCGCGATGCGTTGCAGCGCCTGGGCCGCGATGGAGTCCTCGGCCTTGCCGGTGATCAGGTACAGGTCCCACCACGGACGGCGCGCATGCGCCCAGCAGGCCGCCTCGGTGACCTGGCCGCTGTCGTACAGCTTGCCCCAGCCGCCGTAGGCATCGGCCTGCAGAACGCCCTGGAAGCGGCGCAGGTGGCGCTGTGGATGCTCGCCCTTGCGGTCGGGCGTGTACTGGTACCAGGCCGCGGGCGGCTCGCTGGCGCCGGCGGGCCGGTCGTCGCGCACGTAGACCCACAGGCGCGCGGTGCGTGTCTTGCCCTGGCCCGGTGCCAGCACCGGCACGGGCGTGTCGTCAGCATGCAGCTTCGCCGCGGCCAGCGTGTAGCGGCCCAGCGCGGCCACCAGCGGCGCGAGCAGCCGCTCGCTGTAATCGATCCAGCCAGCCATGGTGGAACGGTCGAGCTGCACGCCGCTGCGCGCGTAGATGCCGCTTTGCCGGTACAGCGGCAGGTGGTCGCAATACTTGGACACCAGCACGTGGGCCAGCAAGCCTGCTGCGGCCAGGCCGCGTGCGATGGGCCGGCTGGCGGCGTCGGCCTGGAAGATGGACTGGCAGCGCACGCAGGCCAGCTTGGGCCGCACATGGCGGATCACCTTGAAGCGCGCCAGCACGTACTCCAACTGCTCGGAGACGTCCTGGCCGATCTGGCGCAGCCGTCCGCCGCAGGCTGTGCAGCCGCAGGGCTGGCCTGCTGCGTCGTGGTGGGCGGCGTTCGTCTCGGGGCGATGCACTTGCGCCTCACGCGGCAGATGCGCCGGCAGGCTGCGATCAATCGTCGATGCGTTGGCAGCCTCGGCTTGGTGCCAACCGGCTTGCAGGTTGGCATTGGCAGCGCCTGCTCGTCGATCAGGCTGGCCTGCCACTGTTCGCTGGAGGTGCCGAACTGCGTGCGCACGCGGCGCAGCAGCTGCAACTTGAGCTTGTCCACCATCAGGCGCAGCACGGCGAGTTCGCCATCGCGTACCTCGATCACGCGCAGCAAGCCTTCGACGGTGTGGGGCTCGGCGGGCGGTGGTGTCGACACAGGCCTCAACTGTGCCGCAGGGACTCGCCCTGGGCAATCGGTCGTGCCACCGACCGCACGCCGGTGTGGCTATGCCGCCAACTCGGGGTGGTGCGTGCGCACCGGCATGCGCCAGTCGATGCCCTCCAGCAGCATGGACAGCTGTGCGGGCGTAAGGGCTACGCTGCCGCTGTTGGCCTGTGGCCAGATGAAGCGTCCTCGCTCCAGCCGCTTGCTCAGCACCAGCAGGCCCTGGCCGTCGAACCACAGCAGCTTGACGATGTCGCCACGGCGGCCGCGGAAGACGAAGACGTGGCCCTTGAACGGGCTATGCGCCAAGGCCGTCTGCACCAGCGCGGCCAGGCCGTCGAAGCCCTTGCGCATGTCGGTGTGGCCGGCCACCAGCCAGACCTGGGTGTTCGCTGGCGGGCCGATCATGCGCGCAGCGCCTGCAGGACGAGGCGTAGG
>CAJYRH010000645.1 GCA_913776795.1 uncultured Pseudorhodoferax sp.
GTCGGTGGAACGGGCGCTGGCCGTGGCGGAGCGCGGCCTGCAGGGCGACCGCAGCGCCGAGCGGGCGGCGCGCACCGCCGCGGGCGCCGGTGGCGGCAAGCGGCAGGTCACGCTGTTGCAGGCCGAGCACCTGCCGCTGCTCGCAGCCTGGACCGGGCTGGCGCAGGTCGCGCCGACATGGCTGCGCCGCAATCTCGTGGTGGAGGGGCTCAACCTGGTCGCGGCGCGCACCTTGTTTGCAGACCAGCCGCTCCAGCTGCACATCGGCGCGGCGGTGGTTCTGCAGCTGACCGGCCCTTGCGACCCCTGCTCGAAGATGGAGGCCGCGCTGGGTCCTGGCGGCTACAACGCGCTGCGCGGCCACGGCGGCATGACGGCGCGCGTGCTGCAGGGCGGAGAGATCGCGGTGGGCGATGCGGTGCGGGTGCAGGTGGCGCCCGCCTGAGAACGTGTGAACGAACCCCTCACACCCACGCGAGCCCCATGCACGTCCGCTTCCATCATGAGCGCCGCGTCCAGGGCCTCGCCCTGTGGGCCGGGGCGCGCCAGGCCGCATGCGGGCGTTGCGGTCCTTGCCCGGGGATGCGCCCGGGCGGCGGCCCGCGCCTGCGCCTGCAGCCTGGCGCACCCCGTCGTGGGTGCGATTGGTTCATTCACACGTTCCGAGGCAACGCCCCGGGCGGGCTCATGCCAGCCCGAGCTGGCGCGCGTGCAGCGCCGCGGCGGCACGGCTGGTGATGTTGAGCTTGCGGTAGACGTTCTTGACATGGTCGCCGGCGGTGTGGCGCGAAATGCCCAGCGCGGTGCCGATGTCCGCGAGCCGCACGCCCTGGGCCAGCAGGCCCAGCACCTCGCGCTCGCGCGGCGTCAGGGCCGGCGCCGACGCGGCGGGCGCCGGCGCACCGGCGGGTGCCGGCGCGGGTGGCGGGGAGTGGCGCAGCAGGCGCCGCGCGATCGCCGGCGACAGCGCCGGCTGCCCCTGCGTGATGCCCTGCAGCTGCTGGGCCAGCCATGACGCGGGATGGTCCTTGAGCAGATAGCCTTGTGCGCCTGCCTGCAGCGCCTGGAAGAGCGAGTCGTCGTCTCCGTGGATGGTGGACACCACCACGGTGCAGCCAGGCTGGCGCCGGTTGAGCTGCGCGATCAGCTGCACGCCGTGGCCGTCGCCCAGGGAGAGGTCGACCAGCGCCAGGTCGAATGCCTGTCCGCCGTCCAGCAAGGCCAGCGCCTGGGCCAGCGAGCCGGCGCAGTTGCAGCGCGCGCCGGGGAAGGCCTGCTGCACGGCCGTGTGCACCATGGCTAGCGCGTCCGGCAGGTCGTCGACCAGCAACACGTCGCGCACCAGGCCGGTCACGGCGCGGCCTCCGCGGCGACGGGGGCGCCGGCCGCCGTGGTGGCTGGCTGCAGCGGAAAGGCCAGCGTGACCTCGGCGCGCCCGTCCGCCAGCGCCTGGACCCGCAGCGTGCCCCCGAACTCCGCCATGCGTTGGCGCATGCCGCGCAGCCCGCGTCCTTCCACCCAGGCGGAGGGCGCCACCGCCACGCCGTCGTTGCGCAGGGCCAGGTTGAGCGTGCCCGCGCGCGGCGTGCCGATGGCGATCTCCACGCGTGTGCTGCGCGCATGCCGCAGCGCATTGCTCAGGGCTTCGCGCAGCGCACGTTCCAGCACGGCCTTGTGGCGCGAAGGCAGCACGTGCGCTGCGGCGGCCTCGTCCAGCTCGGCCGTCCAATCGAGCGGCACGCCGGCCGCCTCGCACCGGGCCGTGGCCTCGGCACGCCAGTCGGCCACGGCGTCGGCCAGCGGTGTCTCGTGCGCTTCCAGCACGTCCAGTGCGGTGCGCAGGTCGTTCATGGCGGCGCGCGCCAGCTCTGCCTGCTCGGACGATTCGGCACGGTGGATCAGCATGAGCAACCGGGCACCCACGTCGTCGTGCATGTCGCGCGCGATGCGGCGGCGTTCCTCGCGCGCGCCGCGTGCGTGGGCGGTGCGGCCGGACTCTGCCTGGTCCATCAGCTGGCAGAGCGCCGCCAGCAGCGTCGCGTCCTTGGTGGAGAACAGGCGCTGGCCGGCACCGGGGTAGCGCAGCTCGCGTGCACCGACCGCGCCGCAGGCCCGCACGTGCAGCACCAGGCCCGCGTCGTCGATGCCGGGCAGCGCTGCAGTGTCCTCGTCCGGGGCCAGCACCAGCGGGTCGTAGAGGCGGCGCAGCAGGTCGTCCCACAGCGCCTCGCGTGCGGCGCGCGCGGGCTCGAATGCGATCCGCACCACGTCCGGCATCAGCGCCTGCACCTGCTGCGCCGACGAACGCACGAAGCGCCGCCACAGCCACTGCCGTGCAGGAAAGTAGAGCAGGCCGCAGACCCACAGGGAGATGCCCAGCGCCGCGCCGGGCGACCAGTTCAGCGCAAGGATCAGCAGCGCGTCCAGCCCGAGCACGGCCAGCGCGCCGCCGACCCACAGCAGCAGGCGCACGGCCCAGGCATCGAGCTCGAACAGACGGTGCCGCCGCAGCCCGAGCGCGATGCCGATGTAGATGAACAGGAAAAAGCCGAACGCGTAGCCCTGCGGCATCGGCGGCAGCCAGCCCAGCATGGCGGTGGTGATGATGAGCAGGATGAACAGCCCGCTGCCCACCAGCATGGACAGGCTCAGCCAGCGCAGCGCCGCGCGCTCCAGCGGGTGGCCGCGCGTGCGCCGCCATTGCACGACGGCCAGCACCGCGGCCAGCGCCATCTCGGCGACGGCCACCAACCGCATGCCCAGGTCGGGCGATGGCACCAGGCGCAGCACGTCGGCCAGCCACCACAGGCCGAACAGCCCGAACGGCCAGAGCAAATGGCGCGGACGCACCAGCGGACGCGGGTGGATCAGGAACAGCCCCACCAGCGCGGCGCCGAACAGCATCGCACCCCAGTGGTTGAGGTGGCTCAATGCCGCGAACACGCCGCCCGGCAGCGCCAGTTCGCGCGTGCCGTACCAGGCCGCGGGCATCGCGAACAGCGGGAACGACAGGCCCGTGATGCCGAACATGCGCGCACCCCAGTCGCCAGGCCGCAGCACCCACACCCCGCAGGCGATCTGGCAGCCGATGCACGAGACCGCCAGCTGGAACCAGAACAGCAGCGGCAGGTCGTTCAGCGGCCGCTGGCGCGGCTGCACCACGGCGTTGTGCTCCTGGCCGGCTGCGTCGCGCCAGCCCAGCGCCAGCGCCGGTGCCCGCAGGTAGCCAGCCAGCTGCTGCTGGCGCGCGAAGAACCGGTCCATGTCGGCGTAGCCGGGCAGCATGTCAGGCTCTTCCATGAGGTCCTGGGGCTCCAGCTGCAGCCCCTGGCGCGCGTCGGGTGCGGGGCCGACCCATTGCAGCGTGGCGCCGGCGGGGATCGGGGCGAGCGCGCTGCGGGCCACCACCACGGTGTCGTCCTCCACCTGCAGCTGAAGGCCGGCCCAGGGCATGGACAGCGCACCGGCCAGCGCCAGCGCGATGGCGGCCAGGACATAGGCCATGGCGCCGCTCAGCCAGCGCAGCGGCGGGCGGGCAGGGGTGGTGGCTGGCGTCGGGGCGGTGCGCATCGGGGCGCGATTTGACCACCGTGGCGCACGAAGCGACCACCCCCGAGAACGCGGGATTGCTGCGCAGGGCCGGCCTGCGAAGAATCGCCCCCCGTAACAACACCCTGGAGGAAGATACATATGGACAAGATCGCCGCACATCCCCGCCCGCTCTCCCGCGTCCGCTGGCTGGCCTTGGCCGCCGCCGCGGCGCTCGCCGCCTGTGGCGGTGGTGGCGGCGACGACGAGGACGCGCGACTCTCCGGTGTGGCCGCGACCGGCGCACCCATCAGCGCCGGCACGGTGACCGTGCGCTGCGCGGCGGGCCCTGTGCTGACCACCACCACCGCCGTCGACGGCACCTGGTCCGTGCAGTTCGACGGCAACCAGCAGTTGCCGTGTGCACTGCAGGTGGCCGGCGGCGGCCTGCCGGGCGGCACCGCCTACCATTCCCTTGCCACGGCGCTGGGCAACGTGAACATCACGCCGCTGACAGACCTGATCGTGGCGCGCCTGGCAGCTGCCGACCCGGCCACCTGGTTCGGCGCGCCGGTGTTCGCACAGGTCTCCGATGCGGCCGTGGCGCAGGCCCGCCAGGCCGTGGCGCAGGCGCTGGGCCTGGTGTCGGCACTGGGCGAGCGGGACCCGGTCACCACGCCGTTCCAGGCCACGCCCGGCGATGTGCTGGACAAGGTGCTGGAGGCCATGCGCTCGGCGCTGGCATCGATCGAGGCCAGCTACGCGGGACTGCTGGCGGCCAGCGTCAGCGGCAACTTCAGCGGCTTCGCGGGCTTTCCTGCCGCCTTCAGCGTCTCGTTCGGCGGCGCGGCCGGTGGCGGTGGTGCAGGGGGCGGTGCCGGTGGCGGCGCGGCCGGATCGCTGACGGTGCAGGTGCAGGTCAGCGGCGTGGCCGGCCCGGTGGTCAACATCGCGGGCATCCCGCGGCCTGCCAACCAGGCCGAGTTCTGTGCCGACGTGACGGACCCGAACTTCGGCGGTTCGCTGACCAGCGTGTCCAACGGCGCCGTCGGCTCGTTCAGCGTGCAGAGCTGCGCATTCAGCGGCAACCGCGGCGAGGTGCGTGCCACGCTGTCCGTGCAGACGCCGGTGGCGCTGACGCTGCCCTACGTGGTGACCTACACCTACAACTGAGGCGCCATCGGCGGTGGCTCCCCTGGCGGCGGCGCCAGGGCACGCAGCGCCGGTGCGATGGCCCGGCGATCGCGTTCGCGCGTCCCGCCGCGCAAATGGCCCGCCACCCACTGCGCCCGCTCCAGCGCAATGTGGCCGCTGCGCTGCCATGCGCGGGCCTCGGCGTCCGGGCTGTGCAGCATGGCGGCCAGCCAGACGGCCTGGGCCGGCTCCAGCTGCCGCGCACTGCGGCCGAAGTAGCCGCGCGCTGCCGCCTCGGCGCCGCACAGCCCGGCCCCCCAGGGTGCGTTGTCCAGGTACAGCTGCAGGATGCGTGCCTTGCCCAGCGTCTGCTCCATCTCCACCGCGTAGAGAAGCTCGCGCAGCTTGCGCGTGGCGCTGCGTTCGTCGCCGGTGGCGAGGCGCTTGGCCAGCTGTTGCGTGAGCGTGCTGCCGCCGCGCCGGATCTGGCCCCCGGACTGGTTGGCCTGCAGCGCCGCCTGCAGTTCCTGCAGGTCGTAGCCCGGGTGCTCGAAGAAGCGCTGGTCCTCCGCCGCAAGCACGGCGCGTGCTAGCCAATCGCGCTGGCGCAGCCTGCTCGGCGCGCCGCAGCTGCTGGCCGCATGGGCCAGTGCTTCGGTGCCCAGGCCCTGGACGGCGAAGCCTTCGACCTGCGGCACCACGCGCAGCGTTCCCTCGGGCAGTTGCAGCTGCACGCGCAGTGCCACCTGGCCTGCGATGCGGGCGTGCCGCAGCTCGGGCAGCTGCGGGGCCAGCACGGCGTAGGCGTCGGCGATCGGCGTGGCGGGCAGGCGCACATGCAGCGCCAGGCCGCCGGGCTGCAGCCGGCCCGTGAACCAGGCCTGCAGGGCCGGGCCGCCGTCCATGCCGGTGTCGGCACGCACCAGGCCCTGCACGGTCTCGAAGTCCCGGAACACGGAGAGCTGCAGCCGCGGCAGCTGCAGCGGTGCGTAGCCCAGCGCCGGCGCCGGCAGACTGCAGGGTGCGCACTGCACATGCAGGCTGCGGTCTGCCTGTTGCCACCGCAGCTGCACCGGCCCCCAGCGCGTGGCCAGGCGACGGCCGTCCAGCCAGCGGGCAAAGGGCGCGGCCGTGGCCAGCCGCAGTGCCGCTGGCACGCTGACGTCGGTGCGCCACGGGCCGATGCGCAGCGGCACCGCCCATTCGCCGGGGCGCGGTGACAGCAGGGCCAGCGTCACCGCGATGGCGAGCAGCGTTGCCACGAGCAGGCCCGCCAGCGCGGCCAGCAGCCCGCGCACGGTACGCCGGGCCGTCACGGCAGGCCCCGCGCTGCGATGGGGGTGGCCGTCGTCACCGCCAGCCAGGGGCCGGTGGACTGGCCGCGCAGGGCCGCCCAGTACCAGGCCGAGGTGTCGGTGAAGGCCTGGCCTTGGGCGTCGGTCGTGCGCTCGCACACGCGCAGCGGCTGGTTTCCCGCGCTGCCCGGGGGGGTGGCTGTGAAGCAGCGCCACAGCTGCGCATGCGCGTCGTGCTCCAGCCGCGCGCTGGCGATGCCATGGCCCAGCGCGCGGTAGCAGTCCTCGGCCGGATGCAGCATGCGCGTGGGCGCCGTCACGTGGCGCAGCACCAGCACGCGCTCGCCATCGGTCATGCGCGCGATGGCGCCCGGAAACTGCCGCGCGAAGCGTTGCTCCGCCGCCCCCAGGGCCAGCGGCCGCAGCGCGGCGCCTTCCCATCGGCTGGGCCATTCCCAGGCGCCGGCCTCGGCGGGCGCGGCCGCGTCGGGCCAGAGCGCCTGGGCCGCGCCCCACAGCGCGCACAAGGCCAACCCCGTGGCGAAGACGGTCTTGTGCAGCACGCGCTGCACGAAGCGGTTGGCGAACAGGGTTTCAAGCCGGGTGGGCATGGCCACCTCCCTG
>CAJYRH010000646.1 GCA_913776795.1 uncultured Pseudorhodoferax sp.
GACGCCTGGCACGACGCCACCCGCTTGCTGCATGGCGACGCCGGCCTGTCCGACGACACGGCCGTCAGCGCCCCCATCCACTACAGCGCCACCTTCAAGGCACGCAATGGCGCCGAATTCGCTGCCATGGCGCGCACGCCACGCCACAAGGCCTACTACACGCGCTACGGCAACCCCACGCACGAGCGTGCCGCCACCATCGTCGCCGCGCTCGAAGGCACCGAGACAGCGCTGCTGACGGGCTCTGGCATGGGCGCCATCAGCACCACGGTGCTGGCCCTGGTGCAGGCCGGCGACCACGTGGTGGCGCAGACGCGGCACTACATGAGCACGGCCAAGCTGTTCGACGAGGTGCTGCCGCGATTCGGCGTGGCGGTCAGCGTCGTCGAGCAGAGCGACCTGGCGGCCATCGAAGCCGCGCTGCGGCCCGAGACGAAGCTGATCCTGGTGGAGACGCCGGCCAATCCGACGCTGGTGCTGACCGACCTGGCCGGCGTGGCGGCGCTTGCCAGGCCGCGCGGCATCCTGACCATCGCCGACAACACCTTTGCCTCACCTGTCAACTGCAAGCCGCATGCGCTCGGCATCGACATCGTGGTGCACAGCGCGACCAAGGCCCTGGGCGGGCACCACGACCTGACGGCCGGCGTCATCTGCTGCAGCAACGCACTGGCCGAGCGCATCAACGCCAACGCACTCGCGCTGGCCGCCTGGCTGGAGCGCCAGCCGCAGGTGCAACGGGTGCACTATCCGATGCTCGGGAGCCATCCTCAGCACGCGCTCGCGCAACGCCAGATGGCCGGTGGCGGCCCCGTCATCGCGTTCGCCCTCAACGCCGGCTTTGCGGCCACGAGCCACTTCGTTGCCTCGTTGCGGCTGGCCACGCAGGCCGTGAGCCTAGGCGGCGTGGAGACGCTGATCGTGCACGCCGCTGCCATGTGGGCCGGCACCATGAACGAGGCGCAGATGCACGCTGCCGGCATCGCCCCGAACTTCGTTCGGCTGGCCGTCGGGCTGGAGCACATCGGCGACCTGCAGCGCGACTTCGCACAGGCGCTGGATCGGATGGAGACGGCGGCGTGAGCAGGTGGCTGCGCTGGCCGCTGCGGCTGCTGGCCCTGGTGGTATTGCTGATGTTGGGACCTATCGGCGTCCTGGCATCGGGCAAGCTGGACCTGGATACGCCCTGGCACAGCCGCGAACGGTCCGCCACCGGCCAGGCACCGGACCCCGCCATCGAACGCGGCGCGGTTGTGCAGGTCTACGGCGCACGCATCGTGCGCTGGCGTGGGGCCTTCGGCATCCATCCGTGGATCGCGGTCAAGCGCGCCGGCGCCGAAAGCTACACCACCTGGCAGATCCTGGGCTGGCGTGCGCGCCATGGCGGCGACGCGCTGGTCGAGGCGGAGAGCACCCTGCCCGACACACACTGGTACGGCGCCTATCCGCGCCTGCTGGTGGAGCACCGAGGGCCAGAAGCCGAGGCCATGATCGGCCGCATCGAAGCCGCCGTCGCGCGCTATCCCTGGGGCCACACCTATGGCCTGTGGCCTGGCCCGAACAGCAACACCTTCGTGGCCTGGGTCGCGCGCGAGGTGCCGGAGCTTCGGCTCGACCTGCCACCCACCGCCATTGGAAAGGACTATCTCGGTCCAACCCAGTTCTTGGCGAGGGCTCCGAGTGGCACGGGCTGGCAGGTTTCGCTGCTGGGCTTGGCCGGCATCACCTTGGCGCGAGACGAAGGGTTGGAGATCAACGTGTTGGGCCTGGGCTTCGGCGTGGACCTGGACGACATGGCGCTGCGACTGCCCGGCGTAGGCAAGCTGCCGGGGCCCCTCTAGGCTTGCAGGCGACCGGCTGGCAGCCTGCTTGGCAGCCAGCGAATCCCCATGTCGAATTGCGGGCACCCAGGCATGCCATTGGCGTGGAACGCACCGGAGCCCGCGCGCGCCGCGGGCAGGTCGTGTGCGCGACACATGGAGGCGACCGGTCGGGCACGGGCCATTGGGCCTGCGGCAGCACCGTCCCATGACTGGGCGGCGGTTCCGCAACTGAGGACACGAAGCGATCGGTCCTGACAAATCCTGCCCGGTCAGGATCTCACTGCGAAGCCGTCAACCGGCAGCGCCATCCAATGCGCCCGCACGGTCGTCACGGAATATTGCGCAAGCCGACCGCCAAAAAAATTACATACAAAATCACAATGATTTCCAGCATGTACGCCATATAGCAATGAGCAGGCCAGCTCGGCGCAGCCGAAATAAATCACAAAAAATCAAGAAGTTACACGTTATTCGAACCTGTGTGACGAAGTCGCCTTGGCAATCGGCTCACAACGCTGTAACCGCCTCCGACATCAGGAAAACCCGAGCTGCCGGCCGTGGATTCACGGCGCATCGTCGCGCGTCACATCGACCAGCCAGTTGCGAAACAGGGCCAGGGCGGCGGGCGGATCACGCCGCTCCGGGCTGACGAGGTAGTAACCGCGGCTACCCCGCAGCGCATGCCCGCAGGCCAGCACGAGGTCTCCGCGGGCCAGGTCTTGCGCGATGAGCATCCGCGGCACCAGCGCGACGCCGAGCCCATGGGCCGCGGCGGTAGCCGACATCGAGAACAACTCGTAGCGCGGGCCGCTTTGCCAGTGCGGTGCCTGCACCCCCATGGCCTCGAACCACAGCCGCCAGGCGTCCGGACGCGTGCTCTGTTGCAGCAGAGGCAACTCGGCGACCTGGTCCGGCGTGAGGCCGCTCCGCCCATCGAGCAGCGCAGCACTGCACACCGGCAGCACCTCCTCGCTCATCAAGAGGACTGCGGTGGTGCCGGGCCAGTTCTGTACCTGCTCGGCCGTGCCTGCGTACAGCGCGGCGTCGAAGCCTTCATCGGTGAAGAGGAACGGGCGCGTGCGCGTCTCGATGTTGACCGTGATCTGCGGGTGCAGACGCGCCAGGGACGGCAGCCGCGGGATCAGCCAGCGCGTGGCGAAGGTGGCCACCGCCGCAAGCGCCAGCGAGCTGCCGCTCTGCTGGCGCGCCATGGCGTTCATCGTGTCCAGTTCCAGACCGTCGAGCCGCCGGGCCACCTGTCGCGCGTAGTCGCGGCCCGTGTCGGTCAGGGCCACGCCATGGCGCGTGCGGCGGAACAAAACCACACCGATCTGGCTTTCCAGGGCGGCGATCTGCCGTGACACGGCACCCTGCGTCAATGCCAGTTCCTGCGCCGCCCGCGTGTAGCTCTCATGGCGGGCCGCGGCCTCGAAGCAGACCAGGGCCTGGATGGATGGAAGTTTGCGGCGCAAAGTATTCGCAATATACACATCTGCGCGCCCAATGATGGGAACTCCGCCGGCCAGGTATGCGCTGACTTCATATCTCGATCAAGAATCATCGTTTGCCGGGTCCATCCGCCGAGACTAGGATCGTGGCTTTTGCAATGTGCCCTTCTACAGGAGACTCCCATGGCCGCCGCACGCTTTGACTGGCAAGACCCGTTTCTTCTCGACCAGCAACTCACCGAGGACGAACGCATGATCCGCGACGCGGCGCGGTCGTATTGCCAGGATCGGCTGATGCCGCGCGTGCAGACCATGTTCCGCAACGAATCCGTCGACACCTCCATCTTTCGCGAAATGGGCGAACTGGGCCTGCTAGGCCCCACGATCCCCACGCAGTACGGCGGGGCCGGCCTGAATTACGTGAGTTACGGCCTGGTCGCCCGCGAGATCGAGCGCGTGGATTCGGGCTTCCGGTCGATGGCTTCGGTTCAGTCTTCCCTGGTCATGGTGCCGATCAACGAATTCGGCACGGAAGCACAGAAGCAAAAGTACCTGCCCAAGCTGGCCAGCGGACAGTTCATCGGCTGCTTCGGCTTGACCGAGCCTGACCACGGTTCCGATCCCGGCTCCATGGCCACCCGCGCCCAGAAGGTGGATGGCGGCTACAAGCTCAAGGGCAGCAAGATGTGGATCACCAACTCGCCGATTGCCGACGTGTTCGTCGTCTGGGCCAAGGAAGTGTCCGCTGGTGGCCAGGTCGGTCCGATCCGCGGCTTCGTGCTGGAAAAAGGCATGAAGGGCCTGACGGCGCCTGCGATCCACGGCAAGGTGGGGCTGCGCGCCTCCATCACGGGCGAGATCGTCATGGACGACGTGTTCGTGCCCGAAGAAAACGCGTTCCCCGAGGTCCAGGGCCTGAAGGGGCCCTTCACCTGCCTCAACAGCGCCCGCTTCGGTATCGCCTGGGGTGCCATGGGTGCGGCCGAGTTCTGCTGGCATACCGCGCTGCAGTACACGCTGGACCGCAAGCAGTTCGGCCGCCCGCTGGCCGCCAACCAGCTGGTCCAGAAGAAGCTGGCCGACATGCAGACCGAGATCGCGCTGGGCCTGCAGGCCGCGCTGCGCGTGGGCCGCATCAAGGACGAGCACCAGAACGTGGTCGAGATCACCTCGCTGATCAAGCGCAACAACTGCGGCAAGGCGCTCGACATCGCGCGCCTGGCGCGCGACATGCTGGGTGGCAACGGCATCTCCGACGAGTTCGGCGTGGCCCGCCACCTGGTCAACCTTGAGGTGGTCAACACCTACGAAGGCACGCACGACGTGCACGCGCTGATCTTGGGTCGCGCGCAGACCGGCATCGCCGCCTTCGCCAACTGAACATGGCCAAGGCATCTGCCACCGCCGGTGCGCTGTCCGGCGTCAAGGTGCTGGACCTGTCGCGCGTGCTGGCCGGCCCCTGGTGCACCCAGATCCTCGCGGACCTGGGTGCCGACGTGGTCAAGGTCGAGCTGCCCGGCGCCGGCGACGACACGCGCCACTGGGGCCCGCCCTTCCTGCAGGATGCACAGGGCCAGGACACTGACCAGGCCAGCTACTTCGCCGCCTGCAACCGCAACAAGCGGTCGGTGACGATCGACATGTCCAAGCCGCAGGGCCAGGCCTTGATCCGGCAACTGGCCCAGCAGGCCGATGTGCTTGTCGAGAACTTCAAGGTGGGTGGCCTTGCAAAGTACGGGCTGGACCACGCGAGCCTCTCAGCCCTGAATCCGCGCCTGGTCTACTGTTCGGTCACGGGCTTCGGCCAGACCGGGCCCTATGCGGAACGCGCGGGCTACGACCTCCTGATCCAGGCCTCCAGCGGCATGATGAGCATCACCGGCCGTGCCGATGGCGAACCCGGCGGCGGCGGCGTGCGTGTAGGGGTGGCGCTGACGGACCTGTTCACGGGCGTCTATGCGTCCACCGCCGTGCTGGCTGCCCTGCGCGCGCGCGAGCAAACGGGCCGTGGCCAGCACATCGACATGGCCCTGCTCGACGTCGGCATGGCCATCCTGGCCAATCAGGCGTCCGGCTACCTCAACACGGGCAAGGTGCCGCAACGGCAGGGCAACTCCCACCCGAGCCTGGCACCCTATCAGGACTTTCCGACCGCCGACGGCGCGATGCTGCTGGCCATCGGCAACGACGGCCAGTTCGCCCGCTGGTGCGAGGCAGCAGGCCGGCCGGAGTGGTCGCGCGATGCGCGCTTTTCCACCAACACGGCGCGCGTGCACAACCGCACGACGCTGATCGCGGCCATGGAAGAGGTCACGCGCCAACGCAGCACGGCCCAGTGGGTCGCGCTGTTGGAGGACAAGGCAGTGCCCTGTGGCCCGATCAACGACATTGGGCAGGCGTTCGATGACCCACAGGTGGTGGCGCGTGGCCTGCGGCTGGAACAGCCGCGCGATGCTGGCGACGGAGTTGCCTCGGTGGCGGGCGTCGCCAGCCCTTTGAGGCTGTCGGAGCATCCACCCGTGCTGCGCAATGCACCACCTGCCCTGGGGCAGGACACGGACGCGGTGCTGCAGGAGCTGGGCCTGTCCAATGCCGACATTGCGACTCTGCGCCAGGCCCAGGTGATCTGAAGTGCACCACGCGTGACCATGAAAAACGGCGCCAGATGGCGCCGTT
>CAJYRH010000647.1 GCA_913776795.1 uncultured Pseudorhodoferax sp.
GTCGGGTTGCGCAGGCCGGTCGCGTAGGGCCGGTGGGCGCCTGTCTCGGCATCGATCTGCCACACCATCGCCCGGTCGATCTCGGCAGGCATGCCGCGCTCGGTGATGTTGCTGTTGGAGCCGATGCCCACGTACAGGTACTTGCCGTCCGCACTGGCGGTCAACGACTTGGTCCAGTGGTGGTTGATGGCGCCGGGCAGGTCGGTCACCTTGACCGGCGGCCCCGAGGCCGTGAACTGCCCCGGCTGGTAATCAAAGCGCACCAGCGCGTCCTGGTTGGCCACGTACAGCCGGTTGCCCACCAGCGCCAGGCCGTAAGGCGCGTTCAGGTTGTCGGCGAACACGGTGCGCGACTCGTACACGCCGTCGCCGTTGGCATCGCGCAGCAGCGTCAGGCGGTTGCCGCCCTTCACGTGGCTGGTGCCACGTGCCTTGATCACGCCGGCGATCACGTCCTTGGGCGTGAGGGCCGGCGCACCGCCGCCGCGGCCTTCGGCCACCAGGATGTCGCCATTGGGCAGCACCAGCGTCTGCCGCGGAATCTGCAGGTCGGTGGCGATGGCGGTGATGCGGTAGCCCTCGGGCACCTGCGGGCGCTGGTCGCCCCACAGCGCCGGCTCGGCGATCTTCATCGAGGGCAGCAGGCCGCGCTGGGGCGCGGGCAGGCTGGGTTCGGCGCCGTACACCGGCGGCTCGGCGCTGCCGGAGCAGGCCGCCAGCCAGGCCAGGGGCAGCAGCACGAGCAGGGGTTGGACGATGCGCTTCATGCCCGCACCTCCCGCGGCGTGGCCGCCAGGCCCAGCCAACTGGCCACCGCCATCACCACGAACACGATGGCGGCCAGCACCACGCCTTCGGGCAGGCTGGCGGCGGCGTCCTTGGCATGCACCAGGGAATTGATGAAGCCGATCACCCAGCCCACCAGCAGCAACAGGGCCGACAGCAGCGGCCGCCGGCGCCGACCGGCCACGGTGAACAGCCCGATCAGCGCCCACAGCAGCGCCAGGCCGCTGAACAGCAAGGCCCCGGCATTGAGCCAGGAAGCGAAGTTCTTCCACTGCACCTGGGCGCTGTTGGCATAGGCCACGTCGCTGAGCAGCACGCCCAGGAACAGCGGCACGCTGCCGGCCAGCAGCAGCGCATGCAAGGGATGGAGGGGGCGGTCGAAGCCCCCGCTGGGGTGGTAGGTGGCGGTTGTCATGCCGACGGGTCGGCAATCGATGTGCCCATCGGCGCCGGCCGCCCAAAAACGGAAAACCATTTTCCCGGGCGTTGGCGGGGACGGTTTTCCGACCCGCTGGCAAGCCGCTGCAAACCCCGTGTGCGGGCGCACCGCCAGCGACTATCTTGCCCAGGCGCGCTGGCATGGAACATGCGAATTACGCCCGGCGGTCTGATTTTCGAAGCGGTATGACTGGCGCGCTCTTCCATCGTTTTCGAAGCACTCTGACCGCCATGGCAGCAACGCATGCCGGAATAATCAACTGGAGGTCGGAATGAATCGAAGTCACCGCATTGATGGCAGTTTTGAAATGACACGCCGGATGCGCGCGCCGCGCCTGCGTGCCGTGCCGCTGGCCTGCCTGTCCGTGAGGGTGTTGGCCGCCGCAGCGGCCAACGCCAACCAGTGGTCGGACCCGGGCGACCCCGGCTACGTGGCGCGCAACGCGCAGGAGCTGCCGGCCGCCAAGGCCAGCTGGGAAACGCCGGAATACGGCTTTTTCACCGGCATCAACCCGGCCGTGGGCAGCACCATCAATGCCGCCTGGCAGCTGGTGGCCATCAACGCCTCCACCGCCTACGCGCTGGGCTACTACGGCCAGGGCGTGACGCTGGGCATGATGGACTCGGGCTACCGGCCCACGCACGAAGCCTTTCAAACCAGCCTGATCGCGCCGGTGCGCGCCAGCGGCATCTACGGCACCTCGGGCTTCGGCTACCGCAGCACGCCGACGCCGGGCAACCCGTTCACCGCCGGTGACCCGTTCACCGTCGACGGCGACCTGGCCCGCACCAGCGACTACTCGCACGGCACCGGCATGCTGGGCGTGACCTCCGCCACCCGGGACGGCAATGCGCAGCACGGCATCGCGTTCGCGTCGATGATGTACGTGGCGCGCACCGGCGGCTCCGACACCCAGTCGCACGGGCCTTTCCACGACTACGTGTATTGGTACACCGCCAACAAGGCGCTGGTGGACGCGGGCGTGAAGGTGATCAACAGCAGCTGGGGCTCCTATGTCCAGACGCTGAACCGAACCCGGTATGACGGCTCGGGCAACGACCTGGGCGAGAACGGCAACCTGGTCAACGGATATCAATTGGCGGGCAAGGACAGCGCCAATCCCGCTGCCATGGCCAGCATCATTCCCAATGAATATCTGAAAGACCTGGAATACCAATACTTCTTCACCAAGAAGAGTTATTCCAAGGCCGGCATCCAATACAACCCGAAATACCCCGGGCTGTCGTTCATGGACGCCATCTGGGACGCCATCAAGGTGACGGGCACCGTCAATGTCCGCTCGGCGGGCAACAACGACTGGAGCAATCCGTACTTCCGCCCGGCCTACCCGATGTTCAATCCGGCGGCGGAAGCGCAATTCGTGGCCGTGGGCGGCGTGCAGCCCCCGACCGCGGCCACGCCCGAATACACCAAGCAATTCGGCTTCAACGAAGCCGGGCTGGCCAAGTGGTGGAGCGTGTCCACGCCTTCCAATTCGGTGCGCACCACCAGCAGCAGCGGCGACGGCAACTACTCCAACTCCAGCGGCACTTCGCCGGCCACGCCGGTGGCCACGGGCGCCATGGGCGTGCTGCTGTCGCGCTTCCCGAACATGGACGCCAAGCAGGTGCGCGAGGTGATGCTCACCACCGCCAACAACAAGATGACCGACGGCGTGCGCTTCCTGGGCACCGGCCAGGTCTCGCCCACCGGCGTGTCCATCGCCTGGACGGCGCCCGACGGTCTGCCCGACGAGCGCTGGGGCTGGGGCATCCCCGACCTGGC
>CAJYRH010000648.1 GCA_913776795.1 uncultured Pseudorhodoferax sp.
GCCAGCGGCCGCATTGGATGCGCCGCTCACGCTGGCCTGGCGCGCCAGCGACCGCGGCGGACCCACGGCCACCTTCGTGGCGCTGGTGCAGCGGCTGGCCGCCACGCACCGGCGTCGCGCCCAGCGCGCGCCGGAGCGGGACGTCCAGTGACCGCCCGCCGCCACATGCTGCTCGGCACCGCCGCTGCGCTGTGCCTGCCAGCCTTCGCCAACACAACCTGGCCCAACCGCCCGCTGCGCCTGCTGGTGGCGTACGCGCCCGGCGGCGTCAGCGACGACATCACGCGGCTGCTGGCCGAACGCCTGGCGCTGCGCATCGGCGTTCCGGTGGTGGTGGAGAACCGCGCCGGCGCGGGCGGCGCGCTGGCCATGGCCGCGCTGGCCCGCGCCCCGGCCGATGGCCATACGCTGTGCTTCTCGGCCATCACGCCGCTGACGGTGGCCCCGCTGCTGGGGCCGGTGCGCTACGACCCGCAGCGCGACATCGCACCCGTGGCGGGCGTCATGTCCACCCCCGTGCTCGTGGTGGCAACGCCGGCGCTGGCCGCGCGCGACCTGTCCGAAGCCCTGGCGCGTGCCGGCACCAGCGGCCTGCGCTGGGCCAGCTCGGGCCTGGGCACGACCGGGCACCTGGTGATGGAGCAGGTGCGCCGCGCCAGTGGCGTGGCCATCACCCACGTGCCCTACAAAGGGGGCAGCCAGCAGATCAGCGACGCGCTGGGCGGGCAGTTCGAACTGCTGTCCACCAATGTGGGCTCCGTGCAGCTCGGCCATGTGCGCCGCGGCCGGCTGCAGGCACTGGCCGTGGGCGCAGCGGCGCGCCTGACCGTGCTGCCCACCGTGCAGACCCTCGCCGAGGCGGGCTTCCCGGGGGCCAACCTGTGGTCGCTGTTTGGCCTGTTCGCGCCGGGCGAAACGCCGACCGACCTGCGCGAGCAGATCAATGCCGAGGTGAACGCCGTGCTGTCCGAGCCGGCGCTGCTGGATCGGCTCGTGGCCGTGAACAACCTGCCGCTGCTGGACAGCCCGCGCGGCTTCGCGCAGCGCATCGCGCAAGAAGCGGCGGTGCACCGCGACCTGCTGCAGGACCGGTGAACCAGGGCGTGGCGCCGACCCGCTCGGCGCGCTGGGCGCCGTTCTGGTTAAACACCATGGCGTTGATGGAAGGGGCGCGCAGCGGGCCATTTGGCCCAAAGCTTCAAGCCGGCTCCATGCCCTGGCGTTGCTTGGCCTCGGCGGCGGCCGGCGCGGCGAAAAAGGCCAGCAGCGCACGCGCGGCGTCCGGCTGGCTGGCCTTGGCGGCGATGCCGCCCGAGAACACGGTGGTGATCTGCACGGCAGGCGGTAGCGGGCCCAGCAGGTCGATGCCCTGCAGGTGGATCAGTTCGGCCAGCTGCTGAAAGCCCAGTGCGGCCTCGCCCTTGGCCACCAGCGAGCCCACGGGCACGCCGGGCGGCGCCTGCACGGTGCGGCTCTTCAGTTCTTCGGCCACGCCCCAGCGCTCGAACAGGCGGACCAACTGCACGCCGCTCGGGCCGGTGGAGTAGCTGATTCTGGGCGCGGCCAGCACGGCGGCCTTCAGGGCTGCCTCGCTGCCGATGTCGGGATGCGGCGCGCCCGCGCGCACGGCCACGGCCACCCCCGAGCGCACGATGTCCACGCGGCTGCCGGCTTCGACAGCGCCGGCGGCGATGAGCTTGTCGACCGCGTCCTGCGCCAGCATCACGAGGTCGAATGCCTCGCCCGCCTGCACGCGCCTGGCGGCATCGACGCCGCCCACGGATTCGAGCGCGATGTCCACCGCATGGTCCTTCCGGTACAGCGCGACGAGTTCGGCCAGCACCTGCCTGGTGGCCATCGAGGAAATGATCTTGAGCGTGTCGGCCATGGGCCCTTCTCCTGCAACCGGGTTTGCGACGGGCCGGATTATCGGCAGCGTCAACTGCGGATCTTCGCAGCGATGCGCACGGCCTCGTCGAGCGTGGTCAGCTGCTCGGCATGCAGTGCCGCCAGCCGGGCCAGCTTCTGGCGGCCGGGCGGCAGCAGGTGCACCTCGACCTGGCGCCGGTCGGTCGCGCTCGTGCGGCGCTCGACCAGGCCGGCTTCCTCGCAGCGCGTGACCAGCGCGACCACGCCGTGCGGCTGGGCCTGCAGGCAGTCGGCCAGCTCGCCGATGGTGGCCCATTCGCGGTCGGCAAAGCCCTGCGTGTGCAGCATGAGCTGGTACTGCAGCGCGGTGATGCCTTCGGCACGCGCAGCGTCTTCGCTGAAGCGCAGGAAGCGGCGCAGCTGGTAGCGGAAATCGGACAGCGCCTCGTAGCGCCTCTTGTCGTCTGCTGCCTTGCGATCGGCCATGGCGGTTCTCGTCCTGTCTTTCTTGTCCGGAAATAGTAGCAGTGCACCCCGTCAGGAAATGGGTGGAAGCCCCAACGCCAGCGTACGTGGAAATACTCATGTCATGATGCAACTAACCTCATAACATGATGTATCTGACTGGAACCTGACTTTCCGGTTCGCCCGGGTCCCTGCCGTGCTGCCCCGTCCGCACCAGCTGCGCCCGTTCATCCACCTCCGCCCCTTTCTCACCCATGCAGATCAAGAGTCGCAAGGACTTCGTGTCCGGATTGATGTTCATCGGCTTCGGTGCCGCCTTCTCGCTCGGCGCCTTCAACTACACCGTCGGCAACGCCGCGCGCATGGGGCCGGGTTACTTCCCGATGCTGCTGGGCGCGCTGCTGGCCCTCATGGGCACCGTGGTGCTGCTGGGCGCGCTGCGCTCGACACGCACGGATGGCGGCGCCATCGGTTCCATCGCCTGGAAGCCGCTGCTGTACATCGTCGGCGCCAATCTGGCCTTCGGCGTGCTGTTGGGCGGCGTGCCGTCGCTGGGCATCCCCGCCATGGGTCTGATCGCAGCCATCTTCGCGGCCGTCATCATCTCCAGCATGGCGGGCAGCCGGTACGTGTTCCGCAACTCGCTGATCCTGGCCGTGATCCTGGCCATCGGCAGCTACCTGACCTTCGTGATGGGACTGAGCCTGCAGTTCCAGGTCTGGCCTTCGTTCATCACCGGCTGAGGAGGCTGATCCATGGAATTGCTCGACCATCTGTCGCTCGGCTTCAGCCACGCGTTCACGCTGCAGAACCTGCTGTATGCCTTCATCGGCTGCCTGCTGGGCACGCTGATCGGCGTGCTGCCCGGCGTCGGCCCCGTGGCCACCATCGCCATGCTGCTGCCCGCCACCTACGCGCTGCCCCCGGTGGCCGCACTGATCATGCTGGCCGGCATCTACTACGGCTCGCAGTACGGCGGCTCGACCACGGCCATCCTGGTCAACCTGCCTGGCGAATCGTCCTCGGTCGTGACCGTGATCGATGGCCACCAGATGGCCAAGAAGGGGCGTGGCGGCGCCGCGCTCGCGGCCGCCGGCATCGGCTCGTTCTTCGCGGGCAGCGTGGCCACGCTCGTGCTGGCCGCGTTCGCGCCGCCGCTGACCGAGATCGCGTTCAAGTTCGGCCCGGCCGAGTACTTCTCGCTGATGGTGCTGGGCCTGATCGGCGCGGTGGTGCTGGCCTCGGGCTCGCTGCTCAAGGCCATCTCGATGATCGTGCTGGGCCTGCTGTTCGGCCTGGTCGGCACCGACGTGAACTCGGGTGTGGCGCGATACAGCTTCGACATTCCGGAGCTGACCGACGGCATCAGCTTCATCGCCATCGCCATGGGCGTGTTCGGCTACGGCGAGATCATCGCCAACCTGGGCCAGCCCGAGGAGGAGCGCGAGGTCTTCACGGCCGATGTGAAGGGCCTGTTCCCGACCAAGGAAGACTGGAAGCACATGGTGCCGGCGATCCTGCGCGGAACCGCGCTGGGCAGCTCCATGGGCATCCTGCCCGGCGGCGGCTCGCTGCTGTCGGCCTTCGCCTCGTACGCGCTGGAAAAAAAGCTCAAGCTGCGCTCGGGCGAAGTGCCGTTCGGCGAAGGCAACATCCGCGGCGTGGCCGGCCCCGAATCGGCCAACAACGCCGGCGCGCAGACCTCCTTCATCCCGCTGCTGACGCTGGGCATCCCCGGCAACGCCGTGATGGCGCTGATGGTGGGGGCGATGACCATCCACAACATCCAGCCCGGCCCGCAGGTGATGACCAGCAACCCCGAGCTGTTCTGGGGCCTGATCGCCTCGATGTGGATCGGCAACGCCATGCTGATCATCCTGAACCTGCCGCTGATCGGCATCTGGATCAAGCTGCTGTCCGTGCCCTACCACTGGCTGTTCCCGGCGATCGTGCTGTTCTGCGCCATCGGCGTGTACTCGACCAACAACAACACCTTCGACGTGTGGATGCTGGGCTGGTTCGGCATCCTGGGCTACATCTTCCACAAGCTCGAATGCGAGCCGGCGCCGCTGCTGCTGGGGCTGATCCTGGGGCCGATGATGGAAGAGAACCTGCGCCGCGCGCTGCTGCTGTCGCGCGGCGACTGGGGTGTGTTCGTCACGCGGCCGATCTCGGCCTCGCTGCTGGTCGGTGCCGTGCTGCTGCTGGCCATCGTGCTGCTGCCAGCAGTGCGCAGCAAGCGGGAGGAGGCCTTCGTCGAGGAAGGCTGACGGCATCGCCGCCCCCGCCGGCCCGGCCTCCATTCGGAGCACCGGGCCTTTTGCGTTCAGAACTTCAGCGTCTTGAACAGGTTGTTGTACTGGTCGGTCCACAGCGGCGCGCCCGGCGTGGGCGGCAGCAGCCAGCCGGCCTCCTGCATGCGGTCCGGGATGGCGCGGCCCACCAGCACCCAGCTCGTGAAGCTCAGGTGGTCCTCGACCGGACTGTCGTCGATCTGCCAGGCCACCAGCCCGTGGGACTGGGCCAACTGCGCCACCACGGGCGAGAGGTCCAGGTAGCGGTTGGAGATGTGGAAGGCCACCAGCCCGTCCGGCTTGAGGTGGGCCAGGTAGACGCCCAGCGCCTCGCGCGTGAGCAGGTGCACGGGAATTGAATCGCTGGAGAAAGCATCGACCGCGACCACGTCGTAGCCGCCCGGCCGGCCTTCGGCCAGTTCGCGCTCCATCGACAGGCGCGCATCGCCCAGGCGCAGCTGCGGTGCGGTGGGCGCGTCGGCGATGTAGCGGAACCAGCGTCGCGCCGCCTCCACCACCTGGGCGTCGAGCTCGTAGACCACGTAGTCGTCGTCTACGCGCGCGTAACTCAGCAGCGTCCCCGTCCCCAGGCCGACCGATCCCACGCGCAACGGCCCGGCCTCGCCCTTGAAGGCCAGCAGGCGGCCGATGCCGCTGGTCTCGCCGTAGTAGCTGGTGGGCAGGTTGCGGCGGTCGTCGGCCGTGTACTGCTCGCCGTGCATGATGGTCCCGTGCAGCAGGCGCCGCACCTGGTCTTCACCACTGCCGACCTGGGTCACGCGCAGCATGCCGTAGGTGTTGCGTGCGCTGGCAATGCTCCCGGCGTGCTGCGCGCGCACGTACTCCAGGCCATACCAGCAGACGCCCCCGACGCCGGCCAGCGCGGCCGCGAGCGGCAGCGCCCGCAGCGACCAACGGCCCAGGCCGGCACGCCAGCCGGCCAGCAGGCCGACCAGCGTCACCGCCAGCAGCAGGCCCGGCAGCTCCCAGTAGGCCGTCAGCACCCGCGGGGCGACCAGGCCGACGCCCAGCCCGCCGATGGCGCCACCCAATGCCATGCACAGGTAAAAGCGCGTGAGATGCCGGGGTGCCGGCCGCAGTGCCGCCATCTCGCCGTGGCACACCATGCAGACCAGGAACAAGCCGCTGGCGAACAGCGGGATCGCCACGCGGATGTGCAGCACGCCGTTGCTGGCCGACAGCGCCCAGGCCATGGCCACCGTCACCGCCAGCGTGGGCAGCAGCCACAGCCGGCGCGCCACCGGCCCCAGGTACCAGCCGCGTCCGCCGCGGCCCTCGAACACCAGCATGAAGGACAGCAGGTACAGCGCCAGCGGCACGATCCACAGGAAGGGAATGGAAGCCACGTTCTGCGTCATGTGGGTGGTCACGGCCAGCAGCAGGGCCGAGGGCAGCATGGCCAGCAGCGTCCACACCGCCTGCAGGCCTACGCCGGGCGCGGGCTCGGCGGCCAGCACGGCCCTGGCCAGCGTGGCCGGCGCGGCGCCGACGGGCATGGGCGTCGCCGTCGCAGTCGCGCGCCAGGCCACCCCTGCACAGCCGATCGCGAACACCACGTAGGCCACGCTCCAGGCGCGCGATTGCACGCCGCTGTCGAACCAGGGCTCGACCAGGAAGGGATAGGCCAGCAGGGCCGCCAGGGAACCGGCGTTGGACCATGCGAACAGCCGGTAGACCTGGCGCTGCTGCGCCGGTGCGACGGCCTGGCTGAGCCAACGCTGCAGCAGCGGCGAGGTGGCCGCCAGCGACATGTAGGGCAGGCCCACGGTGACGACCAGCAGCGCCAGGATGCCGCGTGCCGCATCGGCCTCGCCCGACGGCTTGAACGCCACGTCCGGCACGATCGGCAGGGTCAGCAGCGCGCCTGCCAGCAAGGCCAGGTGCACCACGCGCTGCACGCGCGGCGTGCGCGCCTGCAGCCAGTGCGCGTAGACGTAGCCGGCCAGCAGCGCGCACTGGAAGAAGACCATGCTGACGGTCCACACCGCCGAACTGCCACCGAACCACGGCAGGATCTGCTTGGCCAGGATCGGCTGCACGAGAAACAGCAGGAAGCTGGAAAGGACGATGGTGGCGCCGCTTGCGAGAGTGATGAGCATTCGGGGGGTCCAGGCTGCGAGTCGGCGCATTCTGCACAGGCGAGCCGCGGCGGCCGTAGGAGAACACCCACGGAGGGAACGCCTGCCAGCCGCTGGACCGCCGTGATGCGCTCTGGCACGCTGTCGGCCGGACACGGTGTCCAGGGAGTTGCACATGGCACAACAAGCACAAATCACGGGCAAGGTCGAGTACCGCGAGGGCGATGGCGCGCTGCTGGTCATCCGCCAGGGCCCGGTCGAGGTCACGACGACCGAACTGGACGCCACACTGAGCTGGCACGACGAAGGCGGCGACGTGCGCAGCAGCACGGCCATGCCGATTGCCGACTTCAAACGCTACGTGGCCGAAGGGGCGATCCGGCTGACCAGCTGAAGCTCCGCGGCCGGCCGGGCCACAATCGCCGGCCGATGTCCCTGCGTGCATTCCACCCCGCTGTCGCGGCCTGGTTCCGCCAGGCTTTCGGCCGGGCCACGCCAGCGCAGCGCGCTGCCTGGCCCAGCATCCGGGCGGGGCGCCACACGTTGGTGGCCGCGCCCACCGGCTCAGGCAAGACGCTGACGGCCTTCCTCGCTGCGCTCGACGACCTGGTGCGCCAGGGACTGTCGCCGGCCGGCCTGGCCGAAGGCACGCAGGTCGTCTACGTCTCGCCGCTCAAGGCCTTGTCCAACGACATCGCGCTGAACCTGGTGGCACCGCTGGATGGCATCCGGGCCGAGCTGGCCGCGCGCGGCCTGCCGGAGCCGGCCATCCGCGTTGCGGTGCGCACGGGCGACACGTCGGCGCGCGAGCGCGCGCAAAGCATCCGCAGGCCGCCGCACATCCTGGTCACCACGCCCGAATCGCTCTACGTCCTGCTGGGCTCGGCCTCGGGCCGGCGCATGCTGGGCGGCGTGCGCACCGTCATCGTCGACGAGATCCACGCGCTGGCCGCCAACAAGCGCGGCAGCCACCTGGCGCTGTCGCTGGAGCGGCTGCAGGCGCTCACGGGTGCGCCGCTCATCCGCATCGGCCTGTCGGCCACGCAAAACCCCATTGAGGAGGTGGCGCGCTTCCTGGTCGGCGCCTCGGCCGTCGATGCACTGGGCCGGGCCGATTGCGCCATCGTCGACATCGGCTACGCCAAGCGCCGCGACCTTGCGCTGGAACTGCCACCCACGCCGCTGGCCGCCGTGATGTCGAACGCGCAGTGGGAGCAGGTCTACGGCCGCGTGGCCGAACTCGCGCTCAGCCACCGCACCACGCTGGTGTTCGTCAACACGCGGCGCATGGCCGAGCGCGCTGCGCGCCACCTGGCCGAGCGGCTCGGCAAGGACGCCGTGGCCGCCCACCACGGCAGCCTGTCGCGCGAGCTGCGGCTGGACGCCGAGCAGCGCTTGAAGCGGGGTGAACTCAAGCTGCTGGTGGCCACCGCGTCGCTGGAGCTGGGGCTGGACATCGGCGAGGTTGACCTGGTCTGCCAGCTCGGCTCGCCGCGCGCGATCTCCACCTTCCTGCAGCGCGCCGGCCGCTCGGGCCACGCGGTGGGCGGCGTGCCCAAGGCGCGGCTGTTCCCGCAGTCGCAGGGCGATCTGCTGGAATGCGCGGCGCTGCTGGACTGCGTGCGCCGCGGCGAACTCGACACCTTGTCCGTGGTGCCGCAGCCGCTGGACGTGCTCGCGCAGCAGATCGTCGCCGAGACCGCCTGCCGGGAGTGGCACGAGGACGCGCTCTACGCGCTGGTGTGCCGCGCCTGGCCCTACGCCGGCCTCGCGCGCGCCGACTTCGACGCGGTGGTGCGCATGCTGGCCGAAGGCACCGCCACGCGCCAGGGCCAGCGCGGCAGCTATGTGCACCGCGACGCCGTGCACCAGCTGCTGCGCGAACGCAAGGGCGCGCGCATGACGGCGCTGACTTCGGGCGGCACCATCCCCGACACCGGCGACTACGCCGTGCAGCTGGAACCCCAGGCCCAGACCGTGGGCAGCGTGCACGAGGACTTTGCCGTCGAGAGCCTGGCCGGCGACGTGTTCCAGCTCGGCAACGCGAGCTACCGCATCCTCAAGATCGAGCCCGGCCGCGTGCGCGTGGAGGACGCCCAGGGCGCCGCACCCAACATTCCGTTCTGGCTGGGCGAGGCACCGGGGCGCACCGATGCGCTGTCGCTGGGCGTCTCGCGGCTGCGCGCCGAGCTCGCGCAGCGCCTGCGGCCCGACCCGGCCGCGGCGGCCGCCTGGCTGCAGCAGGAACTGGCCCTGGGCGCAGACGCCGCGCAGCAGCTCGTCGACCCGCTGGACCGCACCTTGGCCGTGCTCGGCGCGCTGCCGACGCAGCGGTGCGTGGTGCTGGAGCGCTTTTTCGACGCCTCCGGCGGCATGCAGCTGGTGCTGCACGCGCCCTTCGGCAGCCGGCTCAACCGCGCCTGGGGCCTGGCGCTGCGCAAGCGCTTTTGCCGCAGCTTCAACTTCGAGCTGCAGGCCGCGGCGACGGACGACGCCATCGTGCTGTCGCTGTCGACCAGCCACAGCTTTGCGCTGGAGGAAGTGGCCCGGTACCTGCACCCGGCCACGGCGCTGGACGTGCTGGTGCAGGCCGTGCTGGACGCGCCGCTGTTCGGCGTGCGCTGGCGCTGGAACGCGACCACGGCGCTGGCGCTGCCGCGCTTCACCGGCGGGCGCCGCGTGGCGCCCCAGTTGCAGCGCATGAAGTCCGAGGACCTGCTGGCCGCCGTGTTCCCCGACCAGGTGGCCTGCGCCGAGAACCTGCAGGGCCCGCGCGAGGTGCCCGAGCACCCGCTTGTGGCGCAGACCCTGCGCGACTGCCTGCACGAGGCCATGGACAGCGCGGGCTGGCTGCACGTGCTGCAGGGCATCTTCGATGGCAGCGTGGCCGTGGTCGCGCGCGACCTTCCCGCTCCCTCGCCACTGGCGGCCGAAGCCTTGAACGCGCGGCCCCATGCCTTCCTGGACGATGCACCGCTGGAGGAGCGCCGCACCCAGGCCGTGCAGAACCGGCGCTACGCCGATCCCGAGAGCGGCGACGCGCTGGGCCAGCTCGACCCCGGCGCCATCGCCAGCGTGCGCGAGCAGGCCTGGCCCCAGGCACGCACGGCCGATGAACTGCACGAAGCGCTCTGCGGCCTGGGCGTGCTGACCGAGGCCGAAGCCGCCAGCCCGGCGCACTGGCCCGGCCTGCTGGACCAGCTGGTGGCCGCGGGGCGCGCCACGCAGCTGGTGCTGGACGGTGGCGTCGCGCTGTGGGTCGCGGCGGAACGGCTGGCGCTGCTGCAGCAGGTGCATCCACGGGGCCAGGCCCGGCCCCGGCTGGCAAGCGTGCCTGCCAGCGAGGCGCCCGATGCGAACGAAGCCGCCACCGCGCTGCTGCGCATGCGCCTGTCCGGCCTCGGCCCGGTCGTGCCCGCACGGCTGGCGGCCGATCTGCAGCTGCCGCTGGCCACCGTGCAGGCCGCGCTGGCCGCGCTGCAGCGCGAGGGATCGGCCATGCAGGGCATCTTCACGCCCGGTGCACCGGATCCAGAGTGGTGTGAACGCCACCTTCTGGCGCGCATCCACCGCTACACGCTGCACCAGCTGCGGCGCGAGATCGAGCCCGTGGAGCCGCGCGAGTTCATGCGCTTCCTGTTCGACTGGCAACACGTGGGCCCGGCCAGCCGCATGCGCGGTCCCGAAGCGCTGG
>CAJYRH010000649.1 GCA_913776795.1 uncultured Pseudorhodoferax sp.
CTCGGCTACCAGGTCGGCGTGCGCATCAACATCGACGTGCTCAACGCGCAGAGCCAGCTCTACCAGACCAAGCGCGACCTCGCCCAGGCCCGCTACAACGTGCTGCTGGGCGACCTGCGGCTGCGCCAGGCCAATGGCAGCCTGCGGGCCGAGGACCTGCAGAGCATCGAGGCGCTGCTGGCGCGCTGAACCGGCGCGCCCGGTTCACGGCCCCAGCAGGTCTGCGATCGCCGTGGCCGTGCGCGCCGCCGCGCCACGGTGGGCTGCGGCGAAAGCCAGGCCCGCGTCACCCGCCGTTTCGCGCGCACGGGCGTCTGCCACCAGCTGCTGCACCGTCCGCACGGCCTGGCCCAGATCCTCTACCCGCAGCGCCGCTCCCGCCTGCTCGGCGAGCGCAGCCGCCTCGGCGAAATTGAAGGTGTGCGGCCCCATCAGTACCGGGCAGCCGCACGCGGCGGCCTCGATCAGGTTCTGCCCGCCCAGAGGCTCGAAGCTGCCGCCCAGCAGGGCCATGTCGGCCAAGCCGTAGTACAGCGCCATCTCGCCCAAGGAATCGCCCAGCCAGACGGCCCCGGCTGCAGCAGGCGGTGCATCGCCCCAGGTGCTGCGGCGGTCCAGTTCCAGGCCATGCGCGCGAACCAGGTCCGCCACCGCGTCGAAGCGCTGGGGATGGCGCGGCACGATCAGCCATTGCACAGCGGCGGCCACGGCAGGCTCGGCCTGCAGGAGGGCCAGCAGCGCCGCCTCCTCGCCCTCGCGCGAACTGGCGAACAGCACGACCGGTTTGCCGGTGGCGACGCGCCACTGGCGTCCGCGCGCCAGTTGGTGCGGATCGGGCGCAGCGTCGAATTTGAGGTTGCCGAACACGCCGGCCACCGGTGCACCCGCGCTGCGCAGCCGGGCCGCGTCGTCCTCGGTCTGCGCGTAGGCCGCTGCCAGTGCGGCATAGGCTGGCGGCAGCAGAGGCACTCGCTGCGCGCCCTGCAACGATTTCTCGGACAGGCGCGCGTTCGCCAGAGCCAGCGGCACCCCAGCCTGGCGGCAGCTTTCGATCAGCCAGGGCCAGATCTCGGTCTCCATCAGAATGCCGATCCGCGGCTTGAACTGCGCGAGGAAGCGCCTGGTTGCGCCCGGCGTGTCCCAGGGCTGCCAGACCTGCTGGTCGCCGTCGCGCAGCAGCCGCGCGCCCTCGGCCCGGCCCGTGGCCGTGCCGTGCGTGAGCAACAGGCGCATGCCGGGCAGGCGTTCGCGCAGCGCGGCGACGAGCACCGCCGCCGCCCGCGCTTCTCCCAGCGACACCGCGTGTACCCAGACCCAGCCGCTGGACTGCGGCTGGGTGTAGTGGCCGAAGCGCTCGGACACGTGGGCACCGTAGCCAGGCTCGGCCACGGCCCGTCGCGCGAGCTTGCGCCGCAGCAGCGGTTGCGCCAGCCAGGTCAGCCAGCCGTACAGACGCAGCAACGACGGCATCAGTGCGGCACCGGCCGCGGCGTGGCCGCCAACACGCCCTGCCAGGCGGCCCAGACCTCGTCCACGCTGGGCGCGCGTTCGCCGCCGACCGGCACCTGGTGCGCATGGCCCACCGGGCCGGCACGCCAGGCGCGCGGGTAGCTGAAGATCTGCACGTGCAGCAGGTCCAGCGCCACGGCCATGTGGCTGAGGCCTGAATCCACGCCGATCACCCCGGTGGCCGCGGCCATCTCGCGCAGCACGCCGGCCAGCGACAGCCGCGGCCAGACACGGGCCTGCGGACCGATGGCCGCGGCCAGCGCCGTGGCCAGGCGCAGTTCGGCATCGGAGGCATGCGGCAGCCAGACCTGGAAGCCGTCCGCCGCGAGCCGCTGGCCAATGGCGGCCCAATGTCCCTGCGGCCATTCGTTGTCGGGCCGCGTCGTGCCATGCGCGAGCACCACGGCGCGCACCGATGCCGGGCGCTCCAGGCGCAGCGCGTACACGGGTGGCGTCTTGACTTCATAGCCCAGGGCGCCGGCGGCGAGTACGCGGTAGCGCTGCACCGCATGCACGCGCCGCGGCATGGGAACCAGCCGGCTCGCGAAGAAGCGCGTCGGCCATTCATAGCCGCACTCCTCGCTGCGGTTGCCATAGGTGGCGCGAAAGCCCTTCGGCGCAAGGCGGGCCTGGCGCGCCACCATGCCCGACTTGATGAGGCCCTGGATGTCGAGCACGGCGTCGTAGGCGACGGACTGCAGCGCCGTGTAGAAGGCCAGGCGCTCGGCGCGCGTGGCGCCGTCCAGCCAGGACTTGCGCCAGCGGCGGCCGGCGAAACGGAGCACGCGTTCCACGCCGACCACGCATTCCACGAGAGGGGCGAAGGACTCCTCGACGACCCAGTCGATGCTCGCCTGCGGCAGTGCCGCGCGCAGGTCGCTCACGACCGGCATGGCCTGCACCACATCGCCCAACGACGAGAGCTTGACGATCAGGATCCTCATGCCGTGAGAGCTTGTGAAGAAATCGCTGAAACGCACGCAAGACCCCGATGCACGTCAGTTCGACATTCACCGACCGCGCGCGGGGTCTTACCCTTCGGGCCAGGGCGCCCACAGGCGCCGGGCGGCGTTGCGCCGCTTGTCCGTATCTCGATACGGACTGCGCGACGCGCCTTGCCCGGCACCCGCGGGCACCCCGTCGTGCGTCCAATCAATTCCTTCACAAGCTCTGAGGCCGCCGCCCGCGCTCAATGCGCGGCCGCCTGGATCTGCGCGTCGGGTTTGACGGAACGCAGCAGCGCCATGAGCTGCGTCTGGATGCGGTCGAGCGCAGCCTGGGTGTGGCCCTCGAAGCGCAGCACCAGCACCGGCGTGGTGTTGGAGGCGCGGATCAGGCCGAAGCCGTCCGGCCAGTCCACGCGCAGGCCGTCGATGGTGTTGACGGCAGCGGGCGCGTCGAACTTCGCGGCAGCGACCAGCCGGGCCACCAGCGCATGCGGCTCGCCCTCCGCGCACCCGACGTTCAGTTCGGGCGTGGAAAAGCTCGTGGGCAGCGCGTCGAGCACGGCACTCGCGTCGGGCGACTTGCTCAGGATCTCGAGCAGTCGTGCGCCGGCGTAGGTGCCGTCGTCGAAGCCGAACCAACGCTCCTTGAAGAAGATGTGGCCGCTCATCTCGCCGCCCAGCGGCGCCTGGCCGCCCTCAGCCTCGATGGCCTTCATCTTGGCCTTGATGAGCGAATGGCCGGTCTTGAACATCAGCGCCTTGCCGCCGGCGGCCTCGATGGCCGGGGCCAGCCGCTGCGAGCACTTGACGTCGAACAGGATCGTGCCGCCGGGCACGCGCGAGAGCACGTCCTGCGCGAACAAGGCCATCTGGCGGTCCGGGAAGATGTTGTTGCCCTCGCGCGTGACGATGCCCAGGCGGTCGCCATCGCCGTCGAAGGCCAGGCCCAGCTCGGCGCCGGTGGTCTTGAGCGCCTCGATCAGGTCGTGCAGGTTCTCGGGCTTGCTCGGGTCCGGATGGTGGTTGGGGAAGTTGCCGTCCACCTCGCTGAAGAGTTCGGTCACCTCGCAGCCCAGTGCACGGAAGATGGCCGGCGACGACGCACCGGCGATGCCGTTGCCTGAGTCGATCACGATCTTGAGCGGGCGCGCGAGCTTCACGTCCGAGACGATGCGCTCGCGGTAGGCCGGCAGCACGTCGGCCTGGCGCACGCTCCCGCCCGGCACCTCGGCCCAGTCCTCGGCCTCGATCATGTTGCGCAGGGCCTGGATCTCCTCGCCATAGATGGCGCGGCCACCCATGATCATCTTGAACCCGTTGTAGTCCTTGGGGTTGTGGCTGCCCGTGATCTGGATGCCGCTTTTCGCCAGCGTGTGGGCGGCG
>CAJYRH010000650.1 GCA_913776795.1 uncultured Pseudorhodoferax sp.
CCAGCGCGTGCCAAAGGTGCAGCAGCGCCCCGCGCGCGCCGGCGTCCAGCCGCTTCCAGGCGGGCAGGGCCTGCTCGGCGGCCGTGATGGCGCGTTCGGTCTCGGCCGCGCCCATCTGCGGCACGCGGGCCAGCTGCGCGCCGGTGGCGGGGTCGTGCACGGCGAAATCCTGGCTGTCGTCGGCGCCGCACCAGGCATCGCCGATGCGGGCCTGCTGGCGCAGCAGCTGCGGGTCGTTCAAGGCAAGGGGCGGGGACATGCGGTTCACTCCAGTTCGATGCGGAATTTCTTGATCAGCGCGTCCCAGCGCGCATGGTCGCTGCGCAGCAGCCGCGCGAAGTCGGCCGGCGTGGTGCCCGTCGGCTCGATTTCCAGCTCGCGCAGCCGCGCGGCGATGTCGGGCTGGGCGATCACGCTGCGCGCGTCGGTGGCGATCTTCTGCACGATGGCGGCGGGCGTGCCCTTGGGCAGAAACAGTCCGTACCAGCCGACCAGGTCGTAACCGCTCAGCCCGGCCTCGGCCAGCGTCGGCACCTCGGGCAGCGAGGTCAACCGGTGCGGGCCGGTCACCGCCAGGATGCGCAGCGAGCGGTCCTTGTGCCGCGCGGCGGCCGTGGCGGACGAGACGAAGCCCGTCGTCACGCGGCCCGAGATCAGGTCCATCAGCATGGGGCCTTCGCCACGGTAGGCACGTGCGGCAGGTCCACGCCTGCGTTGGCCCGGAGCAGCTCGCCGAAGATGTGGCCGGTGGAACCGGTGCCGAACGAGCCATAGCTGGGTGGCGTGCTGCCGCTCTTCAGGCCCGCCAGCAGCCCGTTCACCGAGGTGTAGGGGCTGGCGCTGCCCACCGCCAGGCCCATGGGCTGCGTGCCGAGCTGGGTGACCGGCGCCAGGTCGGTGAATGGGTCGTAGGGCAGCTTGCGGTAGAGGCTGGCGTTCTGGATGAAGCCCGTCAGGTGCAGCAGCACGGTATGGCCATCGGGCTCGGCGCGCATCACGAGCTGGGTGGCGATGATGCCGTTGGCGCCGGTGCGGTTGTCCACCACCACGGGCTGGCCCCACAGGCGGGCGAGCTTCTCGGCGATGGGCCGGACCATCGCATCGGCCGAACCGCCGGCGGGGTAGGGCACGACGATGGTGACCGGCCTGGTTGGCCAGGCGACAGTCTGTGCGGCGGCGGGCGGGGTGGCCAGTGGCGCGATGGCGGCGCCGAGGGCGGCGTGCAGCAGGAAGCGTCTGGAAGCGTGGATCATGGTGGTCGTGCGGTCCGTGTCGTTCAGCAAGCTTCGGCCTGGGCCAGGCGCGCGAGGATGCGGCGGGTGGCCAGCGGCGCCTGGTCCACGGCGATGTCGAACATCGGCGCGTCCGGACCGTCGGTGCAGGCGTTGCGCCACTGGTCCTCCATGAGCACCTTGTCCTCGTTCAGCGTGACGGCGAAGGCGTCGGCCAGCTGCTCGGTGATGGCCGCGTCGTCCTGCGCGAAGTCGCGGTACATGGTGGAGAACTTGAAGTGCGAGCCGTGCGTCTGCGGCGTGCAGGGGCCGACCACGCGGATGCGGCGCACCAGGGCCGGGTCGGTGTTGCCGACCGGCTCGGAGGTGATGTCCAGCCGGATGTTGGCGCCGGGCCAGAAGTGGATGGTCTGGGTGCGCTTGACCTGGTCCCAGCCGAACAGGCGACGGAACACCGGTGGCGCGTCGATGCGGTCCCAGGCGCGACGCACCACCACGGTGTCGCCCTGCACCGTGGTTTCGGGCCGGGTTTCGGCCACCAGCGGCGTGCCCACGGTCTGGCGGTGCACGTAGGACACGTGCGACAGGTCCAGCACGTTCTCCAGGTTGTAGGTGTACGGCGCGGCCACGTGCATGGCGTCCGAGCGGCGGCCCACATAGACCGCATCGCTGCAGATCTCGGCGTAGTCGGGCACCAGGGCCGGGTCGGACAGCGTCTGGTCGCCCATCCAGATCCAGAGGAAGCCGTCGCGCTCGACCAGCGCGAAGGCGCGCACGCAGGCCTTGGGCGGGATGCGCTCCTGGTTCGGGATGCGCACGCAGGCGCCGCTGCCATCGAACTCCAGGCCGTGGTAGCCGCACTGCACGCGGTCGCCGACCAGGCGGCCCAGGTGCAGCGCCACGCGGCGGTGGCTGCAGCGGTCTTCGATGGCGGCGGCGCTGCCGTCCTGGCGCCGGAACAGCAGCACCGGCGTGTCGAGCAGGGTGCGCGGGAACAGCGCACCGGGCAACAGTTCGTGCGCCATGGCGGCCACGTACCAGCAGTTGCGGGGAATCATTGGTCGTCTCCTTCGTGGGGGTCTGGAAACTGTAGGATTTGCCGCCGCCTGTGCACTTCACATCCGTGAAGTCTGGCTCCGGGTTCACCCGCATGAAGGGACACTGCCCACCATGGACGAGAAGACGCCCGCCACGATCAAATCGGCCCGTCGCGTGCTGGAGGTGCTGGAGCTGTTTGCCGAGCGCCGCGGGCCGTCCACGGTCTCCGCGGTGGCCGAGGCGCTGGACTACCCGCTGTCCAGCACCTCGGTGCTGCTGCGCAGCCTCGAGCGGCTGGGGTACCTGCAGCAGGATGCGGCCACGCGCGAGTTCCGCCCGACCCTGCGCGTGATGCTGCTGGGCACCTGGATGCACGACGACCTGTTCGGCCAGGGCAGCCTGCTGTCCAGCATGAACACGCTGCGCCTGCGCACCGGGCAGACGGTGATGGTCGGGCTGCGCCAGGGCGTGCACGTGCGCTTCATCCTGTCGCTGCCCAGCCTGCGCGCCAACGGGCTCAGGTTTCCGGTCGGTGTCATGCGGCCCGTCTGCCAGTCCTCGGTCGGCAAGATGCTGCTCACGCGCGAGTCCGACCGCGACGTGCAGCGCATCGCGCGCGCCGCCAATGCGCAGGCTGCGCCTGAACACCGGGTGGAGGTGGCGGCGCTGCTCGATGACGTGCGTCTCAGCCGGGCCCGTGGCTGGGCCGAGACGCGCGACTACCCTCGCACCGGTTTTGCCACGCTGGCGGTGCTGCTGCCCGAGCTGGCGGGCCAGCCCCCCATGGCCGTCACGCTGGGCATGCGGCTGGAGACCTTGCAGGCACGCGCCGACGCCTTGCGCCAGGCATTGCAGGAGGCGGCGCAGCGCCTGGTGCCCTGAGCAAGGGGCCTTGAAGCCGCGCCAAGCGCCACCACCTCGTTTGGTCTAAAGTCCTGCCCTGCCTTTCGGAGACTCCGATGTACCAAATCGCCCGCACCCTCGCATCCACCCACCCCTGAGCCGTGCGCGCGCGGCTCGCCCTTGTGTCCAGGGCCGGCCGCTTTCTTGTTCATGCGGGCCGGCTCTCCAGCAGTGAGCTTTCACCATGTCCCGCAAGACCCCGATCCAGAACGTCCGCAACATCGGCATCAGTGCCCACATCGATGCCGGCAAGACCACGACCACCGAGCGCATCCTGTTCTACACAGGCGTGAACCACAAGCTCGGCGAGGTGCACGACGGCGCCGCCACCATGGACTGGATGGAGCAGGAGCAGGAGCGCGGCATCACCATCACCTCGGCCGCCACCACCGCCTTCTGGAAGGGCATGGCCGGCACGGGTGTGGAGCACCGCATCAACATCATCGACACGCCCGGGCACGTGGACTTCACGATCGAGGTCGAGCGCAGCATGCGCGTGCTCGACGGCGCCGTGATGGTCTACGACGCCGTGGGCGGCGTGCAGCCGCAGAGCGAGACGGTCTGGCGCCAGGCCAACAAGTACAAGGTGCCGCGCCTGGCCTTCGTCAACAAGATGGACCGCGTGGGCGCGGACTTCTTCCGCGTGCAGCGCCAGATCGTCGACCGCCTGAAGGGCAACGCCGTGCCGACCGGAATCTGGATCGGCACGGCGTTGC
>CAJYRH010000651.1 GCA_913776795.1 uncultured Pseudorhodoferax sp.
GTGGGCGCCCGCCTGGACAAAAGCGGCTCCAGCAGCCACACCGGCTGGAACCCCAGCGACAACATCAAGACCCTCCGCGAGAACCTCGGCGAGGTCGCCAAGTCCGACGGCACGATGGCCAGCGCGCTGGACATCGCCAACCAGCGGATGGCCTTCGCCGAGGTTCTCGCGGATGGTCTTGATGTTGTCGCTGGGGTTCCAGCCGGTGTGGCTGCTGGAGCCGCTTTTGTCCAGGCGGGCGCCCTCGATCTGGCTGCCGCTCATGCCCACGGTGAACAGACCGGTTCCGATCGATTTGGCAAGGCCGAAGTTCTCGTCGAACAGACGCTTGGCCGTGCCCTTCTCGTCGCGCTTCACCCGCGCGCCGTAGGCTTCCAGGCTGTTCTTCAGCATGTCCTTGGTGCGGCTGAACTCGTCCGGGATCGCCGTCTCGGGGATCAGGCCCCGGCGCTTGAGCGGGTCGTAGAGCTGGGCGGCGATGTCCTCGTCGCTGAACAGCCGCTTCTGATTGGGCTTGTCGCCCTTGTTGCCCTTGTCGTCGACGGGATAGACGAGGTTGCCGTCTTCGTCCAGCTCGTCGGTCATGGCTGCCTGCATCCGTCGCGCCATGTCGGAGACATGCCGCTGCGCCTGCAGCTGCTTCTGGAATTGCTCCTGCGTGCCGGTCTCGGGGTCCCATTCCTCCATGCCGCCGTCCAGCCCGGCAAGGCGGTAGCCGAGGTTCTGGTCGTCGATGTCGGCCTCCTGGTCCTGCCGGTGCTTGACGTAGTCCAGCCCCTTCAGGGTCTCTCCCTTCTCGTTGACCAGCGTCTGGTCGGAGCCAGCGTGAATCTCCTGGCTGTTCTGCTCGCGGCTTTCGGCGAGGATGACCAGCAGCGCATCGCGGTTGCGGTTGCGGGCGTTCAGGTTCTCCTGGACTTTCAGTGCTCCGTCGAGCTTTGTGAGCCAGCTTTTTTGCGGATCGGTCAACATGGTGTGTGTGCTCCGTGCTCGTTCTTCAGCTCGCCATCAGGGCGTTCATGTAGCCGGCCAGCGCATGGCGCAGCGGGGCCAGCGGCACCGGCGAGAACGGGCTGTCCTCGGCCGCGCGCAGGATGCGGTTCTCGCTCAGCACCGACTGGTAGCGGCGCACGACCAGGATCGCCTGCTCCTTGAGCGCGCGGCGGTCGCCCTGGTTGTTCACATCCTTGGGCTTTTCGGCCAGCGTCTCGGTGGCCGCGGTGAATGCCGCAGCGTTGAAGAGGCTGCGCAGCGGATCGAGCCGCGCCGCCGCGGCTTCGGCCATGCCCTCCTCCGCATAGGCCGTGTCGGCGGCGCAGCCCTCCAGGACCAGCTGCCTGAGCGTGGCGACGTCCTTCAGGTAGCCGCTGATGGCCGACTGCCAGGTGACGTTGCACTGGCGCAGCGCCTTGCGCGAGGCCACGGCCAGCACGAAGGGGTTCTCCATGAACGAGCGCGCCGCCGATTCGGCCAGCCGCAGCTGCTCGCGCGCCATGGTGTAGGCGCCCTTCTCGGCCTGCTTCACGGCACCCTTGCGCAGCTCCTCGATCTGCCCGTACAGCGGGCCGTTGCGCTCGCTTGAATCGGTCTTGTCGTAGACCCCGGCAGCCTGCCGCTGGATGTTCTTCTCGAACACGTCCAGCGCCGCTTCGAACTCGATCTTGTCCTGTTCCGCCTGCAACTGGTCGCGCTTGACGGTCAGCTCCATCTTGCTGGCCTTGGCCGGGTCCTTGGCCGAGTCCAGCAGGAGGGTGATGGTCTTGAGTTCCAGCTCGGCGCTGTCGACGTCGCCCTTGCCGGCCTTCTCCGCTGCGTCGATGCGGCCTTTGAGGCTCTTGAACAGCTCGGGCGCGTCGGTGGCGATCGCCTGCAGGCCCTGCCGCGCAAGCTCGGCGGACTTGCCCAGGTTTGCGTACCGGCCTTTGGCACCCGCGAGTTTGTCCTGCAACTCCTTGAGCTTGCGCTCCAGCTCGTCCAGTTCGGCCATGCCCTCTTGCGGCGTCATCGTCTTCAGCCGGCCCGGCAGCACCCTCAGCACATCGGTCTCCAGCGCCGCGTGGGCCAGCGGCAGGTACTCGGCCAGTTCCTTGACCGCCAGGGCCTTGGCCAGCGCGAGTTGCCGCTCCTTGATGCGCGCGAAATTGATGCCGTTCGGCTTGCCGAACTCGGTGACGTGGGTGTCCAGCCGGGTCTCGAAGGCCGTCAGCTGCTCGATGCCGGCGTTGATCAAACCGATGACGGTGGCGCCCGCCGTGCCGCTGATGCCGGTCAGCTCGTCGGCCAGCGTGTTGAAGAAGCCCTCGTTGTCCTTGTTGGCGCTCTTGAGCTTCTCGATCTTCTGCCTCGCCTGGTCGACCCGGCGCGTCACGTCCCGGCGCAGCGACTCCAAGTGGTTGTCCATCAGACCGCGCTTGTTCTCGGCGTCGGTCTTGAGCTTGTCCATCTCGTCCACCATGAACTCGCCGCTGGCGACCAGTTTGTGGTACCGCTGCAGCAGCGAGGCCGGCGTCGGCTCCTTGGACATCACCGGATCGTTCGGTGGCGCGCCGAAGTCGTCCAGGTACTGTATGGCGAGAGAGGCCAGCTTGCGCATCTTCTCGAACTCCGGCTCGCGCTCGCTGCGCAGCTTGGCCGCGCGGCTCTTGACCAGCTCCTCGGGTTTTTTCGCGTTGGATGCCTCGCCGTGCAGGACCCTGATCTGCCCTTCGATGTCCTGCGCCTTCTTGCGCAGGCTGTCGAGCTCGCCATTGCGCTTGTCCAGCGTTTCGCTGACGTTACCCATTGGGCCGGCGGCCAGCTCCCACGCGTGCATCAGCGCGGCCAGCTGCTCACGCATCTTGGCGCTGTAGCCGCCTTCGGCATCCAACGCGTTCAGCGACGACTCGACCAGCCCGTGGGACATCAGCACCGGCGCGGCGATCTTGCCGACCTCCGCGCGCAGCTTGCCCTCGCCATCGGTGAACTCGGCCGTGATCGGCTTGTTGGCCTTCACCTGCTCATGGGCCTTGGCCAGCACGCCCAGGTTCCTGGAAACCTCGTGCTTGTCCATCAGCGCCAGCGCATCGGCGAAGCGCCGACCCGGTACCAGCTCCCCGTAGATCTCAAGACGAACGAGCACGTCCAGGTGGCCCGCCACCGAGCGCACGCCCACCGTGGCCGGATTGGCCGGCAGGCCGGCCAACTCTTCCACCATGGCCTGGTGCTTCTTGAGCTCGGTGTCGGCCTTCTGCCAGTTCCCGTAGATGGTCTCCAGCGTCTCGTGGTCGCGCTCGATGTCCGGTTTGACCTTGGCGAAGTCCTGCACAGCCAGCGCGTACTGTTGCGTGGCCTGCAGCGACAAGGCGCTGTTGTACGGCAGCTGCAGCCGTCCGTAGACCTCGGGGGTGGCAGTGGTCCTGAGCCGCTTCATCTTGGGGGACAGCCGATTGGCGTAGGTCTGCGCCTCGCCAGCGAGCTTTCGCAGGTTCTCCGCCTTCTCCGCCAGCTCCTTGCCTTGCTGCTTCAACTCGGCCAGGACCTCCCCGCCGACACGCGTCTTCAGCGGTGGGGCCGCCTGGTCGATCTTCATCAGCGCGGCGATGACCTTCTCCTCTTCCCTCTGCACCCCGATCGCGTCGCCGATGCCGGCCACGAGCTTGTAGGCTGCGATCGCCTGGCGCACGGCGACCAGTTCCTTCTGCAGCGTCTTGTCGTCGCCCCCCTTTTCCAGCTTCTCGGCCGATTCGCGGCCCTTCTTCAGCGCCGCTGTCAGGCCCTTCAGGTGCTTGTAGGCCTCCTCGTAGTCGGGCACGAAGCTAGCGCCCGCGTCCAGCAGGCCCTGCAGCTTGGTGACCTGTTCGCTGGTGCCAGGGCGTCCGCGCAGCTCCTTCAACGCCGTCGCGATGCGGTCCCGCTTGTCCTCGTAGACGGGCTTGTGGCGCTTGGCGGCGAGCACCTGCTCGCGCACCTCGGGCGAGGCGTTGATGTTGACCCCGCCGATCGCCAGTTGCAGCTCCATCTGCAGCTTGTAGAGTTCGGCCGACACCTTCTTGGCCACGGCCTTGCCGTCGTCCTTGCTCATCCTGTTGGTGTTGACCTTGCGCACTGCTTCCAGTGAGCTCTTGCTGAGCTCCTCGTAACGCTCGAGCGCCTGCTGGTGCACGGTGGCAAGGCCGGGCAGATACTCCTTCTTGATCGTGTCCAGCAAGCCTTTCACGCCGCTGGAGTTGGCCTCCAGCGCCTTGGGACCTTCCTTCTTGTTTTTCAGCAGCAGCTTGCGGGCCTGCGCATTCCAGTGGTCGAGAACGACGGTATCGGTCATGGCTGATTCGCGGTTCGAGGTATGAGGAAAGAGCGGCGGCTGGGGCTCAGACCGGCGCCGGGAGCGTGTGGCGGATGCTTTCCAGCGCGTCGCCGAGCGTCTGTGCGATGTTCATCGACACGCCGTACGGGTTCTGGTCCACGTGCTTGATCAGCGGACTGGCGGCCACCTCGGCGAGGTAGGACGCCACCTGCGCCTTCAGTCCCCGTGTCACCGGCGAAGCCTCGTTCTCGGCAGCGCTCATCGCCGCGTCGACCATCGCCAGCAGGTCGTCGTTGAGCTCGTCCAGCGCCTCGGCCAGTTCGTCGGCCATGTCCGCATCGTCCGGCGACTGGCCCGGAATTGCCGCCTTCAGCGCGGCGATCTGCCCTTTCACCTTGGCCGCGGCGGCGCGGAAGTCGAGCAGGCTCCGACGGTAGGCCGCCAGCCCCTTGTAGCCGACATCGTCGGCCGGCTTGACCTCGTCCAGCATGCCTTGCAGCCGGAGCAGCGCGCTGAGTGCCTTGCCGAACTGCAGGCCCTCCGCCTGCTCGACCACGTAGCCGAACACCGCGCGCAGGCGCGTCGCGTCGGCCGGGTTGCCCTCCAGCACCGCACGGTACCGCGGCTCCAGCTCGGCCAGCCGCCGGGCGTACTGGGTGGCGGGGTCGGTGCCTGCGCCATCCGATTGCCCGCCCTGCTCCTCGCCCTGGTCCCCACCCGGCTCGGCGTCGGCATCGCCGACGCCACGCGGTTGCAGCAGCCGCTCGGCCTCGTCCAAGGCGCGATGGGCAGCGTCGAAGTCATTCTTGCGGGCGAACACGCCGGCCTCGCTCACCTTGAGCTTGAGTTCCGCGGCCTGCGGCCCGGCCTGGGCCAGCGCCGTCTTGATGTTGGGCATCAGTGCCGCCAGGCGTGCGTTGAAGGCGGTCGACGCATCGACGGAGGGCGCGCCGCCGCCGGTCATCAGCTGCTCCGCCTCGTCCAGCAGGGCATTGGCCTGGTCGAACGACCGCTTGCGCGCCGCCATGCCGGCCTCGCTGACCTTCAGCTTCACGTCCGTGGCGTTCGGGCCGGCGGCGGCGATCGCCTCCTTGACCCTGGGCATCAGTCCGGCCAGCCGCGTGTTGAATGCTGCGCCCGCGTCACCGACCGCTGCGGCGTCCTGTTGCGGCGGCTGCGGCGCGCTGGTGGATTGCAGCGGGGGCGCAGGCGGTACGTCTTCCCGGTCCTGGTCCGAACGGGCCGTCGGGTCGGTCTGGGTCGCCTGCGTGCCCTGGGGCTGGCCTTGCCCGTCTCCGACCTCGGCAGGGTCGCCGTCGTCGTCGATGTCCGAAGGGTCTTCCCCCCGCACCCTCACCTTGAAGCGCTGCTCCAGCTGCTTGAGCAGCGCTGCCTTGATCCTCTTGGCCAGCCCCGCCGCCTGCGTGCTCAGCACGAAGGTGTTTGCGTTCTCTTCCCAGACCACTTCGCCCACGGCGAACTTCACGCCACCGCTCACACCGAGGTAGTCGGTGAGCACCTTGCGCTTGGGCGGACCGATCGGCTTCTTGCTGACCAGCACCGCCACCTCCTTGCCGGTGATGGCGACCATCGTCCGCATCACCTCGCCCTTCCTGACCTGGCGCAGCAGCGGAACCATCTTGGTCGTCAGCGCTGCTGGCGAGTCGTCGTCCTCTTCGTCGGACGAGGACTGCCTGGCAGCCTTCTTGGCCTCGGCCTCCTGCAGCTTGCGTTCCTTGCCAGCGGCCTTCTCGGCATCGTCCAGGTAGCTGCCGAGCTCCTTGTCGGCCTTGTTGGCCTTGCGCAGCACATCGGCCTGCTTCTCGATGTCGTCCAGCGCCTGCAGGCTGGCTTCTGGCGTCCTGGCCAACTCCAGGGCAGCCAGGGCCTTCAGAAAGGGCGCATCCTTGAAGCCCTTGCCCTTGGAGAACTTTTTCCACTCCAGCTCGGTGAGATTCTTGTCGCTCATGGTCCGGCTCTCTCCTCGTGTTGTGTTCTTGATCCTGTGTCCGCGGCACTGCAGCACACGCGAAGCGCGCAGCGCAGCGGCACCAGGTTCCGGCTCGACCGCAACCCGCACCCGTCCCGGACGGCGGACGGTGAGCATGCTGCGTGGAGGGTCCCAGGCCGGCCGACGCGGACCGGCGCGGTTCGACAGGCGTGCGGTGCGCAACACTGCGACGCCATTCCCCGGTGCCCTCGAAGAGCATGACATGTGTTGGCATTTCGAGCGCGTCGCTGAGACGGCGTGGCAAGCAATCGCGACGCTGGGTAAGGAACCGACCGGCTTTTTATTTATGTGCAGAACGGGCGGATCCGTAGCGGGCGACTGTCCTCGCCGCTGGCTGCGATCCAGTGTCGCGCCGACGAGAACGCCGGTAGGCGCCGGGCAGCCGTCTTGGCAGAATCGCGGCCCATGCGCCGCTCCGCTCC
>CAJYRH010000652.1 GCA_913776795.1 uncultured Pseudorhodoferax sp.
TTGGTACGCCTGCCACGGCCGACCGTTGTCCTGGGGACACCGGCTGGGCCACCACCTGCCGGTGCTCGGGCGTCAGGACCGACAGGCCGGCACGGACCTCTTCGGGTTCGAAGAAGAACAGGCGCACGTCGCCATCGATTTCCAGGATCGCCAACCTGACCTGGCCGAGGTTCTCGACGCCGCGCTGCCGAAGCTCCATGAAGAGCTCGGACGACGACACGTTCGGCCCTTCCAACGATTCCAGCCTGCACAGGCCATCTTCGACGACCGTCACCGGCTTGCCATCCATCCACGTCTCCAACCCCTTGCTGCGCGCCATGGCAAACGTGGTCAGACGGTCAACACACAGCAGGGTCACGAACACCATCGTCACTGGCAGCGGGGGCACGTCCTCGTAGAAGGACACGTCTCCGGCCGCCGGACCCCAGCTCAGGATGACGACGTACTTGACGACCAACCCGAACAGGGACAGCTGCGCACCCGAGCGCTCCTGGGCACACCACGCGGTCGAACAGCGCTCAGGCGCATCGATGAAGGCCTCGGCCCCGTCGTAGACCGCCGGAAAGCTGCCGGGCATCAGGCCCTGCGATCGAGCCCGTCACAAGAATGCGGCCGCTGCCCGCTTGCAGAGCGGGACCTCATGCCAGACATCTTGCTCCTCGGTAGCTGCACCCAGGGTACCGAACTCGCCGCCGCGGCGAGATCGACTCCTTGCCGGTTCTGCCGTCGTTCCGGTCCTACGCTGTTGGCACCGCGCTGCCGACAACCCGGCGCAAGGCGCTTGCCGAGACTGCACGCACGACAACAGGAGTACGCATGCAGGCATTGACTTACCAGGGATCCAAGGACGTGCGCGTGGAGACGGTGCCCGATCCGGTGCTGGTCGCCGACGACGACATCGTGCTGCGCGTGACGGCCACCGCCATCTGCGGCTCGGACCTGCACATCTACCGCGGCAAAATCCCCATGGTCAAGGACGGCGACATCCTGGGCCACGAATTCATGGGCGTGGTCGAAGACGTAGGCAGGGGCGTGACCGGCCTGCGGCGCGGCGACCGCGTGGTGATTCCGTTCGTGATCGCATGCGGCCAGTGCTTCTATTGCGACAAGAGCCTGTTCGCAGCCTGCGAGACCACCAACACCGGCCGCGGTGCCATCCTGAACAAGAAGGTGGCGACTTCCGGCGCCGCACTGTTCGGCTACAGCCACCTGTACGGCGGCATCCCCGGAGGCCAGGCGGAGTATGTGCGCGTGCCCAAGGCCAATGTCGGTCCGCTCAGGGTGCCCGACGCGCTCAGCGACGAGCAGGTGCTGTTCCTGTCCGACATCCTGCCGACCGGCTACCAGGCCGCCGTCAACGCCGACCTCAAGCCCGGCTCCAGCGTCGCGATCTTCGGCGCCGGGCCGGTAGGACTCATGGCTGCGCTGTCGGCGCGTTTCCTGGGCGCCGAGCAGATCTTCATGGTGGACCACCATGCCTACCGCCTGGCCTATGCGCAGCAGACCTACGGCGTGATCCCGATCGATTTCGACCAGGATGAGGACCCGGCCGAGACCATGCTCAAGGCCACGAACGGCCATGGCGTGGACGCCACCATCGATGCCGTGGGCTTCGAGGCCAAGGGCAGCGCGCTGGAGACGGCGCTGACCGCGATCAAGCTCGAAGGCTCCAGCGGCAAGGCGCTGCGCCAATGCATCGCGGCGACGCGGCGCGGCGGTGTCGTCAGCGTGCCCGGCGTGTACGCCGGTTTCATCCACGGCTTCCTGTTCGGCGACGCGTTCGAGAAGGGACTGACCTTCAAGATGGGGCAGACGCATGCCCAGCGCTTCATGCCCGAACTGCTCGAGCACATTGGCAACGGAAAGATGCGTCCCGAAGTGATCATCTCGCACCGCATGAAGCTGGCCGACGCGGCGCGCGCCTACGCCATCTTCGACGGCAAGGAGGAGGACTGCCGCAAGGTGGTGCTGACGCCCTGAGCGTGCCGCCGACACTGACCCAACACCCCGCTTCACGGCCTTACCCATTCGACCTACGCTCATGAACCTGCATTCGATCCGTGCCCTCCCCCCCATCGCTCTGGCTGCCTTGGCCTTTTGTCTCGCCTTGCCGGCCGCCGCACAGCAAGGCGACGGCACCGACGTGACCATCCGCACGAATGTGTTCAAGCCGGCGAAGGTGGACCTGACCGAGGAGAGGCTGCGTGCGATCAAGGCGCCTGCAGGCTTCACGGTCTCGGTCTTCGCCAATGGGTTGAAGAACGCGCGCATCGTGGCGGTGGCGCCCGACGGCACGGTCTACCTGAGCCGGCGCGACCAGGGCGACGTGGTCATGCTGCGCGACCAGGACGGGGACGGCAAGGCCGACAACGGCGGGCTCATCGTGGCCAACCGCGCCGGCGCCCACGGCCTGGCCGTGCACGACGGCCACCTGTACATCGCCACCGTCAAAGAGATCTTCAAGGCGCCGATCAAGCCCGACGGCACGCTGGGCGCGCTGGAGATGCTGCTGGGTGATCTGCCGGATTCGGGCCAGCACCCGAACCGCACCATCGCGTTCGGCCCGGACGGCATGCTCTACATCACGGTCGGTTCCACCTGCAACGCCTGCAACGAGTCCAACCCCGAAAACGCCACCGTCTTGCGCGCCACGCCCGACGGCAAGAGCCGCACGATCTTCGCCAGCGGCCTGCGCAACACCATTGGCATGGCCTGGGAGCCAAGCACTGGGGCGCTGTGGGGCATGGACCATGGCATCGACTTCCTGGGCGACGAGGTGCAGCCCGAAGAGCTCAACAGGATCGAGCGCGGCAAGCAATACGGCTGGCCGCACATCTGGGGCAAGGATGGCGTGAACCCGCAAAGCACGCCGGTGGGCGATATCAGCAAGGACCAATGGAAGGCGCTCAGCACGCCCATGGTGCTGGGCTATATCGCGCATGCAGCGCCGATGCAGATGCTGTTCTATCCAGGCGGCGGCTTCCCCGCCGAGTACACGGGCGATGCCTTCGTCACGATGCGCGGTTCGTGGAACCGCAACCCCGCGTCGGGCTACGAGATCGTGCGCATCCGCTTTGCCGACGGCCAGCCGCAGAAGATCGAGCCCTTCGTCACCGGCTTCCTGACCGACGGCGGCAAGACCCACGTCGCGCGGCCGGTGGGCCTGGCCGTCGCCAAGGATGGCGCCCTGCTCATGGCCGACGATGCCAACGGCACCATCTACCGCGTGGCCTACGGCGGCAGCAACAGCCCCGTGGCAGCCGCCGCGCCACCGGCAGGCCCGATGCAGCAACAGGCGATGCAGGGCAGCGGCGTTCCGCTGGCCAAGGACCGCGAAGAAACGCGCTCCAGCGCCACGCTGGCGGTTACATCGGCCACCATCGGCGCACAGGCGCCGATTCCGGTCAAGCACAGCGAGTACGCGGACGGTGTCTCGCCACAGCTGTCATGGACGGCGGTCAGCGGTGCCAAGTCCTACGCCATCGTCATGGAGGATCCGGACGCCAGGCCCGTGACACCATTCGTGCACTGGCTGGCCTGGAACATTCCGGCCACCGTGACGCACCTGCCCGAGGGCCTGCAGGAGCAGCTGCGCCTGACCGAGCCGGAGGGTGTGCTGCAAGGCGCCACGACGCGCGGCTCGCCAGGCTACTATGGCCCGCGCCCGCCCGTGATGGACGCGCCGCACCGCTACCACTTCCAGGTGTTCGCGCTCGATACCATGCTGGACGTGCCGCCCGGTGCCGACCGCGACACCTTGCTGGCCGCCATGCGCGGGCATGTGCTCGCCAAGGGCGTGCTCGTGGGCACGTTCCAGCAGCAGGTCAAGCCGCTCAGATAGCTCGGAGAGGTCGCGTCGCGTGACCGTGCGTAGCCTGCAGACGCGCTCCTGGCTCGCTCGAAGCAGCGGGTCAAGAGGTTTCAGTGGAGGTCTTGAACTCCTTTGAGCGCGCAAAGATGCCAGGACGGGTGCGATCGACCCGTCAAGGTGCAGCTCCATACGGATGTCGACTGGCGGTGCCCGCCTGCCCACTCGAAATGGGGGTTTCCACACTTCCGGAGTTGCTGCGCTCACGATGGCCCCGCCTTCGAAGCTTGCGCAGCAACGTGACGCATCTGGGAAGCCAACGCTTGCGATGCGACGGAGCCGCGCCAAGCCACGCCACGCGATCTCGCGCGACAAGCGAGAAGCAAATACCGGATCTTTCGGTGGTCATCCAGAGGCGCACCGAAAGGGAAGTTCAGCGACTGTCCATCGCGGTCAGGACAGCTGCGATGGTTCGGAGGCTTAACGACGCCTGCCGGGACGAAAGGGCAGCGGCGCTTCACTGTCGCGCGAAGCGCTGGGCATCCATCGATTGCAGTTGTATGGTGTGCGCCCATGTTTTCAACCAGTCATGGAGCAGTCATTCGCGGCTGTGTGCCCCATGCGGGCTGCCGCTCCATGCTCAAAAGTTAAGCAGATTCCGTTCCGCACATCACCGACGCAACACTGTTGCGTTTCGCTGTTGCGTTTTCAGTCGCCGCACATGCGTTTTACGCACCTGTTGCGTTGCGCATCCCCGATCAGCGCGCAAGGTAGCCCTCTTCTCTACAGCGAGTAAGAACCGAAGGGATCGGAAGGCGTTGAGTCTTGGAGAAAGTGCCTACAGATTGCCTACAGGCTCGCAAACGCACAAAGAAAAAGGGGCTACGTTTTCACGTAACCCCTTGATTTGTATGGTGGCGCTTCACGGACTCGAACCGCGGACCTGTGGATTATGATTCCATCGCTCTAACCGACTGAGCTAAAGCGCCAAGCCGCGCATTATAGCGCGAACTTTCAGGGTGCCCTTCAGCTGTGCGTGAAGTCTGCCTTGCGCTTGTTCATGAAGGCGTCCATGCCTTCCTTCTGGTCCGCAGTGGCAAACAGTCCATGGAACAGCCGGCGCTCAAACATGACACCATCGGACAGACCGCTCTCGAAAGCGCGGTTGACAGACTCCTTGGCGGCCATCACCGCGATCTGCGAGAAATCGCAGATCGACAGCGCAGCGGCCAGTGCTTCGTCCTGGAGCTTGTCCAGCGGCACGACCCGACTGACCAGCCCGGAGCGTTCGGCCTCGGTCGCGTCCATCATCCGGCCCGTGAGCGCCATGTCCATGGCCTTGGCCTTGCCAACCGCGCGCGGCAAGCGCTGCGTGCCACCCGCGCCGGGAATCACGCCCAGCTTGATCTCGGGCTGGCCGAACCTGGCGTTGTCGGCGGCGATGATGAAATCGCACATCATCGCCAGCTCGCAACCGCCGCCCAGGGCAAAGCCACTGACGGCCGCGATGACGGGCTTGCGGATGCTGCGGATCTGCTCCCAGTTGCGCGTGATGTAGTCGCCCTTGTACACATCGGCAAAGCTGTACCTGGCCATCGCCCCGATGTCCGCACCGGCGGCGAAAGCCTTCTCGCTGCCGGTCAGCACGATGCAGCCGATGCTGTCGTCCTGATCGAGCTTCTTCAAGGCATCGCCCAGTTCGTTCATGAGCTGGTCGTTCAGCGCATTGAGCTGCTTGGGGCGGTTCAGCGTGACGATGCCGACCTTGCCGGCCTCCACGCGCAATGTGATGGTCTCGTACTCCATGGTCTCTCCGATGTTGTCGAACAGCAAACGCGAACGACTATACCGAGCGGCGCCCCATCGCTCAGACCCTTTCGCGACGCAGTTCGCGCCGCAGGATCTTGCCCACGTTGCTCTTGGGCAGCTCGTCGCGGAACTCGATGTGCTTGGGGCGCTTGTAGCCGGTCAGGTTTTCCTGGCAGTGGCGCGAGACATCGTCTTCGGACAGCGACGGATCGCTGCGCACCACGAACACCTTGATGGCCTCGCCCTGCTTTTCATCGGGAATGCCGATGGCAGCGCACTCGACCACGCCAGGACAAAGCGAGATGACGTTCTCGAGCTCGTTGGGAAACACATTGAAGCCGCTGACCAGGATCATGTCCTTCTTGCGGTCGACGATGCGGAAATAGCCCTGTGCGTCCATGGTGCCGATGTCGCCGGTGCGCATGTAGCCATCGGGTGTGAAGGCCGCCGCGGTTTCATCGGGGCGCTCGTAGTAGCCGCGCATCACGTTCGGACCCTTGATGCAGATCTCGCCGGCCTCGCCCTGCGCCAGCGTTGTCCCATCGTCGTCCTTGATCGCGATGGAAATGCCTGGGAGCGGCAGGCCGATGGTGCCGCTGAATGCCGTCGCCGTGACCGGGTTGTTGGTGCCGATGGCCACGGTCTCGCTCATGCCCCAGCCCTCGATCATCGGGCAGCCCGTGACATCGAACCATTGCCTGGCCGTGCCCTCGGAAGCGGCCATGCCTCCGGCCTGCGAAACGCACAGGTGCGAGAAGTCCAGGTGCTTGAACTGCGGATGCTGCAGCAGTGCGTTGAACAAGGTGTTGACGCCGGGAAGCAGATGGAAGGGCCGGGCCTTGAGCACCTCGACGAACTTGCCGATGTCGCGTGGGTTGGGGATCAGCGTCAGGTGCGAGCCGAGCCGAATGGCCAGCAGGCACAGGGTCAGCGCGAAGATGTGGTACAGCGGCAGCGCTGCGATGCTGTTGACCTTGCGCAGATCGCCGACACGTGCGAGAGCGGGAGAGAACCAGGCCTCGGACTGCAGCACGCCGGCGATCACGTTGGCGTGCGTCAGCACGGCGCCCTTGGACAGGCCGGTCGTGCCGCCCGTGTATTGGAGAAAGGCAATGCTCTGCAGCGTGGCCTGGCCTGGCCGCAGGCCGCGCCGCCCGCCCTCGGCCAGCACCGTGCGAAAGGGCGTCACGGTGCGCCCCCCGTCCAGTGGCAACTGAACTCCGGGACCATCTTGGCCAGATGGCGCACGGCGAACGTGAGCCACGGACCGTAGAAGGTGCCGAGCATGTCGCCCATCGAAGCCACGACCACGTGCCGGACCGGCGTCTCGGCGATCACGCTCTCCAGCGTGTGCGCGAAGTTCTCGAGGATCACGATGGCGCTGGCGCCGGAGTCTTTCAGCTGGTGCGCCAACTCGCGCGCCGTGTACAGCGGATTGACGTTCACACAGGTGTAACCAGCCCGCAGCACACCAGCCATCGTCACCGCGAACTGGGGAATGTTGGGCAGCATGATGGCCACGCGCTCGCCCTCCTGCAGCCCCATGCCCTGCAGCCATGCACCTACGGCGGCCGATGCCTCGTCGAGCTCGCGGTAGGACATCCAGCAGTCCATGCACACTGAGAAGGGCTGCGCAGCATTCTTTTTGAACGATTCCTCCAGCAGTTGTGCGAGTGAGCGGTAACGCGCGACGTCCACCTCATGCGGCACGTTCGGGGGGTAGCTGTCCAACCAGGGCATGGCCATCGGTGTCTCCTTGTGCGGCGGCATTGTGCTCAGCACGGGCGCGGCCGCCAGCGGGGCTTGCCCTAGGGCGACAATGCGGGTCCCCGCCGCACCACCCCATGCTCGCACGCCTGCAACGACTGCTTTGCCTCCTCGCCTGCCTGCTGGTCCTGGCGTGGCTGGCGGGTTGGTGGAGCTGGTCCCCGCTGATGGCGCTGGCGGGCCTGACCTTGCCGCCCGCTGGCTACGGCGCCCTGCTGGCCTGCGAATTCGTGCTGCTGGCGCGCCACCGTGACGACCCGGCCCCCACCCCGAGCCCGATGCAGCTCCTGGCGGCCTGGTGGGGCGAGCTGCGCAGCGGCATGCGGGTCTTCTTCTGGC
>CAJYRH010000653.1 GCA_913776795.1 uncultured Pseudorhodoferax sp.
TTGGCTTGCGGCAAAGACGCGGGCGACGATGCGCTGTTGCCCGGCATGCAGCGCATGCTGCACAACCTGGGCCGCTCCGGCCCCGTGGTGCATGCGCTGGCCGGCCTGGACATCGCGCTGTGGGACCTGCGCGCCAAACGCGCCGGCGTCCCGCTCCACCGGCTGCTGGGCGGCCAACGGCGCGCGCGGGTGCGCGTCTACGCCTCGCTGTTGCAGTACTACGCCGACGAGAGCCTGCTGGCCCAGGTGACCGAACGCGCGCTGGCCGAGGGCTACACCGAGATCAAGCTGCACGAACGCACGGCCGGCGCGCTGGCCGCCGTGCGCCGGACCACGGGTGCCGGCGTGCCCATCATGGTGGACACCAACTGCGCCTGGCTGCCGCAGGAAGCCGACGCAGCCATCGCGGCGATGCTGCCCCACGCGCCGCTGTGGATCGAGGAGCCGATCTGGCCGCCGGAGGACGACGCGGCCCTGCTGGCCCTGCGCCAGCGCTGCCCCGTGCCGCTGGCCGTCGGCGAGAACGCCGCCAGCGCGCTGGCGCTGCGCCGCATGGCCGAGCAGTCGACCGTGCAGTACGTGCAGCCCAGCGTGATCAAGCTCGGCCTGACCGCGGCGCTGGACATCGCGCAGGCCTGCGACCGGTCGGGCGTGGTCTGCGCGCCGCAGGTCGCGTTCTTCGGCCCAGGCTTCCTGGCCAGCCTGCACCTGATCGCCGCCCAGCGCGCCGAGGTGTCGCTGGAGCGGCTCTACGTCGAACTGGCCCACGTGCCCTACGCGCGCAGCGTGCCCATCGAGCGGGGCTGGCTGCAGGTCCCCGAGGCCCCCGGCCTGGGCGCCGATCCCGAGAGCGAGCTCGTCCTGGGCCGCTACGCCGACTGAACATTCCATGGAGACGACACCGATGCCGAGCCACCGCCGCCACTTCCTGCACCGCACCGCCGCCCTCGGCCTGGGCGCCGTGCTGCCCCTGGGCCAGGCCCGCGCGGCCCCGGACGCCTACCCGGACAAGACCGTGCGCATCGTCGTCCCGTACCCGGCCGGCGGCGCCACCGACAACCTGGGCCGGCTGTCGGCCCAGGCACTGCAGGCTGCGCTGGGCCAGTCCTTCATCGTGGACAACAAAGGAGGGGGAGGCACCACCATCGGCACGCGCGCGGTCGCGCAGTCGGCGCCCGACGGCTACACGCTCGGGATGGTAGACAGCAGCTTCACCATCAACCCGGGCCTGTTGGGCGCCCGCCTGCCCTACGACACCCTGAAGGACTTCACGCCCATCTCGCTCGTCGCGACGGCACCCTTCGTGCTCGTCGTGCACCCCTCCGTCCCGGTCAACGACCTGGCCGCCTTCATCGCACGCGCCAAGGCCGCGCAGGGCAGCATGGCCTACGGCTCGGCCGGCGTGGGCAGCGGCCCGCACCTGGCCGGCGAACTGCTGGCGCAGCAGGCCGGCATCCAGGTGCAGCACATTCCCTACAAGGGCGGCGGCACGGTCATCACGGACCTGCTGGGCGGACAGTTCCAGTTCGCGTTCGCCACGGTGCCGACGCTGGCCGAACACATCAAGGCGGGCCGGCTGCGCGCCCTGGCCGTGACGCCGCGCCAGCGCGTGGCGCAGCTGCCCGACGTTCCCACCTTCGCGCAGGCCGGGCTGCCAGGCGTAGACACCATGCCGCTGTTCGGCCTCGTGGCACCGGCGGGCGTGCCGCCGGCCATCGTCGAGCAGCTCGGCGCGGTGCTGCGGCGCTCCGTCCGGCAGGGCGAGATGCAGGCGCGCCTCACGGCGCTGGGGTTCGAGCCGGCCGGCAGCACGCCCGCAGAGTTCGGCCAGCGCATCGCAGACGAGGTGGCCAAGTGGTCCGCGGTGATCCGCAAGGGCAACATCCAGCCCGAGTGATGACGCCGGAAATATGTCATGTCTTGACATTCATGAGATTGAAAAGTTACAATAGCGGACTTTCAATCATTCAACACAATCTGTTGAAGGTCTGAGCGCTACTCGCGGAGCACCCTGCCTCCCGTCGCGGCGCCAGGCATCCCCTGCCGGGTTCAGCCCGGCATCCGGCTGGTTCTCCAGCCAACCGACGCCGCGTCAAACCGCCCCGCGCAGCCCCCTCGATCAGGCCGCTGCACGGCCCCCCGGTGCGTGACAGGCGCTGGCTGCGTCGTCCATTCGTCGTCTTCAGTGCCTGCCTTGCGGCTGCGGATCGCGGCCGCCTGCGCATCCAGGCGGCCCTTGCCAAGCCCACCATCCAGGAGGCCCGCCGCAATGGCAAAAGACATCCAGATCGACCACGTGTTCAAGGTCTTCGGCGACGAGCCCAAGGCCGCCCTTGCGCTCGTGCGCGAGGGCAGGACCAAGCAGGAGATCCTGGCCGAGACCGGCCAGTCCATCGGCGTCTTCGACGCCCACTTCCACATCCAGGCCGGCGAGATCTTCGTGATCATGGGCCTGTCCGGCTCGGGCAAGTCCACGCTCGTGCGCCTGCTGAACCGCCTCATCGAGCCCAGCGCCGGCCGCGTCGTGGTCGATGGCGAAGACATCTTCCAGCACTCCGACCGCCAGCTGCGCGCACTGCGCCGCAAGGACATCAGCATGGTGTTCCAGTCCTTCGCGCTGATGCCGCACATGACCGTGCGCGACAACACCGCCTTCGGCCTGGAATTGGCCGGCGTGGCCAAGGCGCAGCGCCTGGCCACGGCCGACGACGCGCTGGCCCAGGTCGGCCTGGCCGGCTGGGGCGACAGCTACCCCGACGAGCTCTCGGGCGGCATGCAGCAGCGCGTGGGCCTGGCCCGCGCGCTGGCCTCCGACCCCTCCATCCTGCTCATGGACGAGGCCTTCTCGGCCCTGGACCCGATCATCCGCACCGACATGCAGAGCGAACTGCTGCGCCTGCAGCAGGTCAGGCGCCGCACCATCGTCTTCATCTCGCACGACCTGGACGAGGCCATGCGCATCGGCGACCGCATCGCCATCATGAAGGACGGCCAGGTGGTGCAGGTCGGCACGCCCGAGGAGATCCTGCGCCACCCGGCCGACGACTACGTGCGCAACTTCGTGCGCGGCGTGGACGCGGCCAAGGTCTTCAAGGCCGGCGACATCGCGCGGCGCAGCCAGGTCGTCGTGTCCGAAAGCCCCACGCGCGGCTGCCGCCCCGCCCTCAAGATGCTGGAGGACCAGGACCGCGAGTTCGCCTACGTGGTCGATCCGCAGCAGCGCTTCCTGGGCATGGTCTCGGCCGACTCGCTGCGCCAGGCCCTCAGGAACCACGAAGGCACGCTGGGCCTGCAGCACGCCTTCCTGCCGGACGTGCAGACGGTGGCCGCCATCCACCCCGTGAACGAGCTCTTCGGCCAGGTGGCGCAGTCGCCCTGGCCGCTGCCGGTGGTCGACGACCAGAACCGCTACATCGGCGCGATCAGCAAGACCACCTTGCTGCGCTTCATGGACAAGAACAGCGACTGAGCACCCCGAGGAGTAACCACAGATGAACGACAACACCACCCTCGCCCAGGCCAGCCCCGCCACCGTGACCGATCCCTGGGCGACCTCGGCACCCGATGCCGCGCCCGCCGTGCAACCGGCACCGGCCGCCGACCCCTGGGGCGCAGCGGACGCCGCGCCCGCTGCCTGCGGACCAGGCGTCGGTGCCGGCGGCAGCGGGCGCGGCGGCCGCTGCGCCCCAGGGGTCGGCGGCCGGTGCCGGTTGCACGGCGGGCGCGGCATCGGGTGCCGAGGTCGCCCAGGGATCGGTCACGGTGGCGGGGCTGGC
>CAJYRH010000654.1 GCA_913776795.1 uncultured Pseudorhodoferax sp.
ACCACGAGCACGCCATCGGCGCGGGCGCCAACGCCAAGGCCGTGGCCTACCTCGAACTGCGCGTGGACGACGGCCGCACGCTGTTCGGCGTGGGCATCGACGCGAACATCGTGTCGGCCTCGCTCAAGGCCATCGTGTCCGGTTTGCAGCGCGGCACGCGCGGCGCGGACAATGTGGCCGCAGAGCCTGAAGCCGCCACGGCGCGCTGAGCGCAACGCCTGCACGACAAGGAGACCACGATGAGCGACCAATTGATCATTTTCGACACCACCCTGCGCGATGGCGAGCAATCGCCGGGCGCCTCGATGACGCGCGACGAGAAGCTGCGCATCGCGCGCCAGCTGGAGCGGCTCAAGGTCGACGTGATCGAGGCCGGCTTCGCGGCCAGCTCCAACGGGGATTTCGAGTGCGTGCAGGCCATTGCGCGCGCCGTCCGCGAGTCGACCATCTGCTCGCTGTCGCGCGCCAACGACCGCGACATCGCGCGCTCGGCCGAGGCGCTCAAGGACGCGGCCCGTGCGCGCATCCACGTGTTCATCGCGACCTCGCCGCTGCACATGGAGAAGAAGCTGCGCATGACGCCCGACGAGGTGTTCGAGCAGGCGCGCCAGTCGGTGCGCTTCGCGCGCAACCTGGTCGGCGACATCGAGTTCAGCCCCGAGGACGGTTACCGCAGCGATCCCGACTTCCTGTGCCGCGTGATCGAGGAGGTCATCAAGGAAGGCGCGACCACGATCAACGTGCCCGACACCGTGGGCTACGCCATCCCCGAGCTTTACGGCAACTTCATCCTGAACCTGCGCCAGCGCATCCCGAACAGCGACAAGGCCATCTGGTCCGTGCACTGCCACAACGACCTGGGCATGGCGGTGGCCAACTCGCTGGCCGGCGTGAAGATCGGCGGCGCGCGCCAGGTCGAGTGCACCATCAACGGCCTGGGCGAGCGCGCCGGCAACTGCTCGCTCGAAGAGATCGTGATGGCCGTGAAGACCCGCAAAGACTATTTCGGCCTGGACGTCAATATCGCCACCGAGCACATCGTGCCGGCCAGCCGCATGGTCAGCCAGACCACCGGCTTCGTGGTGCAGCCCAACAAGGCCGTGGTCGGCGCCAACGCCTTCGCCCACGCCTCAGGCATCCACCAGGACGGCGTGCTCAAGGCGCGGGACACCTACGAGATCATGCGCGCCGAAGATGTGGGCTGGAGTGCCAACAAGATCGTGCTGGGGAAGCTGTCGGGCCGCAACGCCTTCAAGCAGCGCCTGCAGGACCTGGGCGTGCAGATGGAGAGCGAGGCCGACATCAACGCCGCCTTTCTTCGCTTCAAGGACCTGGCTGACCGCAAAAGCGACATCTTCGACGAGGACATCCTCGCCCTGGTCAGTGAGGAGAGCGTGGCGCAGGAGCAGGAGCAGTACGCCTTCGTCTCGCTCAGGCAGCACAGCGAGACCGGCGAGCGGCCGCAGGCCGAGGTGGTGTTCACGGCCCAGGGCCAGGAGGTGCGCGGCAGCTCCGATGGCAACGGTCCGGTCGATGCCTCGCTCAAGGCCATCGAGTCGCATGTGAAGAGCGGCGCCGAGATGGTGCTGTATTCGGTCAACGCCATCAGCGGCTCGACCGAGAGCCAGGGCGAGGTCACGGTGCGGCTTCAGAACAGCGGCCGCGTGGTCAACGGCGTGGGCGCCGACCCCGACATCGTCGTGGCCTCGGCCAAGGCCTACCTGTCGGCACTGAACAAGCTGCACAGCAAGGCCGAGCGCGTCGCTGCCCAGGGCTGAGCGCGCAGCCCGCAACAAAACGGCCTCCCGAGGGAGGCCGTTTGCATGGGTCGGGAAGGGCGCTTACTCGACCTTGGCCTTGGAGCGCAGTTCCTGCTGGAACTGGGCCATCTTCTGCTGCTGCAGCTGCTGGGCGATCTGCGGCTTGACCTGCTCCAGCGGGGGGAACTCCTGCTGGCGCTCGTCGTTCAGGCGGATGACGTGGTAGCCGAACTGGGTCTTGACCGGCACCTCGGTGGTCTGGCCTTTCTTGAGCGCCACGAGCGCGTCGCCGAACTCCTTGACGTAGCCGGCCGGATTGGCCCAGCCCAGGTCGCCGCCGTTGGCGCCGGATCCAGGGTCCTTGGACTGCTTCTTGGCGATGTCCTCGAACTTCGCGCCCTTCTTGAGGCTGGCGATGATGGCCTTGGCGTCGGCTTCCTTCTCGACCAGGATGTGCTGGGCTTTGTATTCCTTGCCTTCGCTGGCGTTGGCGGCCTTGACCTTGTCGTACTCGGCCTGGATCTCGGCGTCGGTCACCGGATGCGTCTTCTGGTAATCCACCAACAGTTCACGCACCAGCAGCGATTGCCGGGCAAATTCCATCTGGGCCTGGAAGTCGGGCGAAGCGTCCAGTCCGCGCTTTTGCGCCTCCTGCATGAAGATCTCTCGCATGATGACTTCCTCGCGCAACTGGCCTTCCTGGTCTGGCGTGACTGGGCGGCCGGCCCGTGCCATCTGCTCGGCCAGCGCATCCACGCGCGTCTTGGGAACGGCCTTGCCATTCACCACAGCCACGTTCTGTGCAAACGACGGCACGTTGATGGCACCCAGCACGAGCGCTGCCGCAACTGCGGAATACAGAGACTTCTTCATGTGTTTCCTCAAGAGTTTTCGGGGGGTAAGGCCTGAAACGACGACGGCGTCGCGGCCGGGTGCACGTGTTGGACGACTTCGATGGCTATCGCGTGCACGCCCTGGGCGATCATTTTGCGCAGCGGATCATACACAAGGCGATGCTGCGCCACGCGCGTCAGTCCGGCGAACCGGGCCGACGCGATTCGCACCCTGAAATGCGTGCCGTAGGGGTGGGGACCGGCGCCCGCATGCCCCGCATGGTCTGCGCTCTCATCGAGCACTTCCAGGTGCGTGGGTGCCAGTGATGCGCCCAGCGCCTGGGCGATTTCGGCTGCCGTCGCCATCAGCGCGGCTCCTTGGACTCGACCTCGACCACGCCGCCGTCTGGCTTGAGGTGGCGCGACACGTACAGCCCCTGGCCGATGATGAACACCAAGGGGAAGACGTAACCCCAAAGCTTGAAGTCGACCCACGCATCGGTGCTGAGATAGTAGGCCACGTAGCCGTTCACGATCGACATGAACAGGCAATACGCCACCCAGGCCCAATTCAGGCGCATCCAGACGGCATCGGGCAAATCGAGCTGGTTGCCAAGCACCAGCTTCAGAAAGTTCTTCCCGAAGCCCCAGACCGTCACGGCCAGTGCGACCGCCATGGCCGCGTAAAGAACGGTGGGCTTCCACTTGATGAAGCGTTCGTCCTGCAGCACCAAGGTCAACGTGCCGAACACCAGCACCAGGGCCAACGTGACCTTCTGCATGGTCTGCAGCTTGCGCTCCAACGCATAGGTCACGGCCATCTGCACAGCGGTCGCAGCCATCAGGACGGCCGTGCCGACGTAGATGCCGTACAGCTTGTAGGCGCCGAAGAACAGCAGGATGGGCAGGAAATCAATCAGGATCTTCATGCCGTCACTTGTCCTCAAATTGCAGCGATGCAGAGTTCATGCAGTAGCGCAGGCCCGTGGGCCCGGGGCCATCCGGGAACACATGGCCCAGGTGGGCGCCGCAGGTAGCGCACACCGTCTCAGTGCGCACCATGCCATGGCTGCGGTCCACGATCTCCTCGATCGCGCCGGCAACGGCCTCCTGCGAAAAGCTGGGCCAGCCGCAGCCCGCGTCGAATTTCGTGCCGGAATCGAACAGCTTGGCGCCGCAGCAGATGCAGTGGTAGCTGCCATCGGCCCAATGCTGTTCGTACTTTCCGGTGAAAGGCCGCTCAGTGGCCGCATGGCGGGTCACCTGGAAGGCGGCCGGCTCGGCGCCTTTCTCGGCCAGCAGCGCACGCCATTCGGCGTCGGTTTTCTCAACGGGTCGTGTCATGAGGAGCAACTGATCTCGATGGAGGAAGCCCAGTCGGGCGGGAAATCGGCATCGGCCGGGGTACCGGCCTCGTCGTCGTAGGGGGTCTGCAGCGCCAGAAGCAGGCGGCGCACCTCCGAGAAGTCCTGCGCGCGCGCCTGGCGGATGGCCTGCTCGGCCAAGTGGTTGCGCAGCACGATCCTGGGATTGACGGCCAGCATGGCGGCACCTGCAGCAGCCGTGTCGAGGTCTCCCAGTCTGGCCCGGTAGCCCTGCACCCAGTTGTCGAATGCCTCACGCTCGGGAAACAGGTCGCGCACGGGCTCCATGGCCGCGCCGTCGGCGCCACGCGCCACGGCATGGGAAAGCCGCCGCCAGAAGATAGTGTGGTCGGTGCGAAAGCGCGCCAGCAGTTGCAGCGTGCCGTCGATCAGCCCGCGGTCCTCGTCGTGCGCGTCCTCAAGGCCCAGCTTGGCCCGTAGCGCAGCTTCCAGGGCGGCAGGAAACACGCTCTTGTAAGTCTCCAGCGCCGCCAGGGCCACGTTCTGGTCCCCGATCAATGGCACCAGAGCCTGTCCTAGGCAGAACAGGTTCCAATAAGCCACGTTGGGCTGTCGCGCGAACGCATAACGGCCCTGCGTGTCGCTGTGGTTGCAGATGTGGCCGGGGTCGAAACCGTCGAGGAATTGAAACGGACCGTAATCGATGGTCAGGCCCAGGATGCTCATGTTGTCCGTGTTCATGACCCCGTGGCAAAAGCCCACGGCCTGCCAACTGGCGATCAGTCCGGCCGTACGCTGCACGACCTCGGCCAGCAGCGCGGCATAGGCATTGCCGCCGAAGTGCTCATCGGCGCGGCAGGCCGGATAGTGGCGGTCGATCACGTGGTCGGCCAGGGCCCGCAAGGCATCGTGCTGGCCGTTGGCGGCGAAGTGCTCGAAGTGGCCGAAACGGATGAAGCTGGGCGCCACGCGTGTGACCACGGCGGCGGTCTCGATCTCCTCGCGCTGCACCGGTGCGTCCGCGCCGATGACCGCCAGGGCCCGCGTGGTGGGCACGCCCAGGCCGTGCATCGCTTCGCTGCACAGGAACTCACGGATGCTCGAGCGCAGCACGGCCCGTCCGTCGCCCATGCGGGAATAGGGGGTGCGCCCGGCGCCCTTGAGCTGGATCTCCAGGCCGGTGTCCGTTTCTCCAAGCAAGATGGCACGGCCGTCGCCGAGTTGGCCGGCCCAGGCACCGAACTGGTGGCCGCTGTAGACACTGGCCAAAGGCCGGCTGCGGGCCGCAATCTGGTTGCCGCAGAGGACCTGCAGCGCGGCGTCGGTGCGCCAGCCGTGGGGCAGGCCGATCTCGCGCGCCACGGGCTCGCTCCAGGCCACCCATTCGGGTGCAGCGGCGGAACGCAGCGGCGTCGGCCGCAGTTCGGTGTAAAAGCGCGGGCCCAGCCCCGAGAAGCCCTCGACCCAGCGCAGCCCCAGGTCCTCCGGGAGGGTGCTGGAGGCGGCGGGCGTGTCGGTGGTGGTCATCCGTGCAATTGTCCGCCAGAAGACGAGCCCCCTCTCCGGCGGGGGATCTGCTGCCGGCCAGCCGCCGATGGCAGCGGCACGTAAGGGGAGGGAGCTGGTGCAAGTGGCAGCGGACGGCATTGCTTGCATGGCCTGTCCGCGGCCCGACCAGGATCTCTGACGATCCCCACCGTGCCGGGCTGGATGTGGCGTGACCCGATGGGTGGACGCACCCCGTGGTGGACGCCGGCGCAGCCCGCCGTGCAACCGCGCGCCATCGGTGGTGCACCGCATGGTCACGCCATTTGTCGTCGGGACGACATCCGGCAGGACCGGATACTGCGGGTTTGCGGCATTGTGCGGGCGCACAAAGCTTGCGTGAATCGCGGTGCCGAACAACCGCCGTATTGCCGAGAAAGAAGGAGTGAGCAGATGCTGGGTTTGATGCAGAGCCAACCGTTGTTGATCTCGTCGCTGATCGACTTCGCCGAGCGCCACCACGGCGATGGCGAAATCGTGTCGCGGCGCGTCGAAGGCGACATCCACCGCTACGCGTGGCGCGATGTCGCAGGGCGTGCCCGGCAGGTCGCCAACGGTCTGGATGCATGGGGTCTGGGTTTCAGCGACCGGGTGGCCACTCTGGCCTGGAACGGCTATCGCCACCTCGAGCTGTACTTCGGCGTGAGCGGCTCGGGCCGCGTGCTGCACACCGTCAACCCGCGCCTGCACCCGGAGCAGATCGCTTGGATCGTCAACCATGCCGAAGACAAAGTCATGTGCTTTGACGCCAGCTTTCTGCCGTTGGTGCAGGCCGTGCACGCCAGGTGCCCAGCGGTGCAGCAATGGGTCATGCTGTGCGAAGCGGACAAGCTGCCGCCGGATACCGGCATCCCCGGGCTCCTGGCCTACGACGCCTGGGTCGACGCGCAGTCGACGCACTACCGCTGGCCGCCGTTCGACGAGAACAGCGCCTCGAGCATGTGCTACACGAGCGGCACGACCGGCAATCCCAAGGGGGTGCTGTACAGCCACCGCTCCACCGTACTGCACGCCTACGCCGCGGCGCTGCCCGACGTGATGGGACTGAGCGCGCGCGATTCCGTGCTGCCCGTCGTGCCCATGTTCCACGTCAACGCTTGGGGCATCCCGTACTCGGCTGCGCTGACTGGCGCCAAGCTCGTGTTTCCAGGTCCAGCGCTGGACGGCAAGTCCGTCTACGAGCTGATCGAGGCCGAGAAGGTCAGCTATGCCGCCGGCGTGCCCACCGTGTGGCAGATGCTGCTGCTGCACATGAAGCCGGCCGGCCTGAAGTTCAGCAGCCTCAAGCGCACCGTGATCGGCGGTTCGGCCTGCCCGCCGGCCATGATCAACGCCTTCCGCGAGGACTATGGCGTGGACGTCCTGCACGCCTGGGGCATGACCGAGATGTCGCCCCTTGGCACCCTGTGCACCCTCAAGAACAAGCACCTGGATCTGCCCAAGGACGAGCAGATGAAGATCCTGCTCAAGCAGGGCCGTGCGATCTGCGGCGTGGACATGAAGATCGTCGGCGCTGATGGCGCTGAACTGCCGCACGATGGCAAGGCCGCAGGCGACCTGCTCGTGCGCGGCCCCTGGGTGGTGGCCGAGTACTTCAAGGGCGAGGGCGGCGATCCGCTGGTCGAGGACGCCCAGGGGCGCGCGTGGTTCCCCACCGGGGACGTCGCCACCATCGACGCCGACGGCTTCATGCAAATCACCGACCGCAGCAAGGACGTGATCAAGTCCGGCGGCGAATGGATCAGCTCCATCGACGTCGAGAACATTGCCGTGGCGCACCCCTCCGTCGCGATGGCGGCATGCATCGGCGTGTTCCACCCCAAGTGGGACGAGCGCCCCATCGTCATCGTCGTGAAAAAGCCCGGTGCCAACGTCGGCCGCGAGGAACTGCTCAAGTTCTACGAGGGCAAGACGGCCAAGTGGCAGATCCCCGACGACGTGGTGTTCGTCGATGCGATCCCGCTCGGCGCCACCGGCAAGATGCTCAAGACACGGCTGCGCGAGCAGCTGAAGGATTACCGGCTGCCCGGGGTATGAGCCGGCCGTGACAACGCCTAGGGCATTCCCTGGGCGCTGTGCAAAACGATTACTTGTAACCTGCCCCCACTTTTTTCCAAGACCACCAGGAGACGACCGAATGAAGCCAGTTGTACGAATCGTTGCAGCCTCCGTGCTGATGGCCTGCGCGATGGGCGCCTTCGCCCAGAAGGGCGAGACGGTCAAGATCGCATGGATTGACCCGCTGTCCGGCCTGATGGGCCCTGTGGGCAACAACCAGGTGAAGAGCTTCCAGTTCTTCGCCGAGAAGTTCAACCAGAGCAACCCGGCCGGTGTGAAGTTCGAGGTCGTCCCATTCGACAACAAGCTGAGCCCCGCCGAAAGCCTGAACAACCTGAAGGCAGCGCTGGACCAGGGTGTGCGCTACATCACCCAGGGCAATGGCTCCTCTGTCGCCGCCGCGCTGATCGATGCGATCGACAAGCACAACGCGCGCAACCCCGGCAAGGAGGTGATCTACCTCAACCACTCGGCGGTGGACCCGGACTTCACCAACAGCAAGTGCAACTACTGGCACTTCCGCTTCGATGCCGACACCTCGATGAAGATCGAGGCGCTGACCACCTACATGAAGGACCAGGCGGACATCAAGAAGGTCTACCTTCTCAACCAGAACTACTCGCATGGCCACCAGGTCGCCAAATTCGCCAAGGAGAACCTGGCGCGCAAGCGGCCCGACGTGCAGGTCGTCGGCGAAGACCTGCACCCGCTGGCCCAGGTGCGCGATTTCGCGCCGTACATCGCCAAGATCAAGGCGTCCGGCGCCGACACGGTGATCACGGGCAACTGGGGCTCCGATCTGGCCCTGCTGATCAAGGCGGCCAACGAGGGCGGCTACAACGGCAAGTTCTACACCTACTACGCCGGCATCACGGGATCGCCCACTGCGCTGGGCACCAACGGCGCTGGCCGCGTCTACCAGATCGCCTACAACCACTACAACATGGGCGGGCAGATGGGCAAGTGGGCCGACGAGTTCCAGAGCAAGTTCAAGGACGACTTCTACACCGGCTCGGTCATTCACATCTACAACGCGCTGTCCGAGGCCATGGCCAAGGCCAAGTCCACCGATCCGGTGAAAGTGGCCGCTGCGATGGAGGGACTGAAGTTCAAGAGCTTCAATGGCGACGTGGAGATGCGCAAGACAGACCACCAGCTGCAGCAGCCGCTGTACCTGACCGTCTGGCAGAAGACCGACGCCAAATACCCCTACAGCCCGGAGAACACCGGCATGACGCTGGTTCCGGTCAAGACCTTCGAGTCGTACGTGTCCAGCACGCCGACCAGCTGCCAGATGAAGCGGCCCGGGTGAGCGGTTTGCGGTGGCGCGGGCGGCTGGCGGCCGCCCAACGGCCCGATCCAGATGTTCTGGCTCGGGCCAATTTTTTAGCGGTCGGCGCTTGCCGGGCGCTTGAGGTGAGGTGATGGAGTTCTTCACGATCTCGATGCTCAACGGGCTGAGCTATGGCCTGCTGTTGTTCATGCTCAGCTCCGGGTTGACGCTGATCTTCAGCATGATGGGCGTGCTCAACTTCGCGCACGCCAGCTTCTACATGCTGGGCGCCTACGCGGGCTACACCATCGTGCAGCTGGTCGGCTTCTGGCCGGCGCTGGTGCTGGCGCCCGTCGTGGTAGGCATGCTCGGTTCGCTGTTCGAGCGGCTTTGCCTGCGCAAGGTGCACAAATACGGCCATGTGCCGGAGCTGCTCGTCACGTTCGGCCTGTCCTTCGTGATCCTGGAGATCGTGCAGCTGGTCTGGGGGCGCACTGCCGTGCCGTTCACGCCTCCGCCGGTCCTGCAGGGTCCTGCCTTCACGTTGGTGCAGCATTCCGTGGACGGGCTCAGCCTGGTCTGGGGCGCGGCACCGGCCGGCATGTGCCAGGCGGCGGACGCCGCCGTGCGGGTGGTCTGCTCGCCCTTCCCGGCCACGCGCGGCTTCATGATGCTGGTCGCGGTGCTGATGTTGCTGGCGGTCTGGTTGCTGCTCACGCGCACACGCATCGGCCTCGTGATCCAGGCCGCGCTTACCCATCCCGAGGCGGTGGAATCGCTGGGCCACAACGTGCCGCGCGTGTTCATGCTGGTGTTCGGTGCCGGCGCCGCACTCGCTGGGCTGGCCGGCGTGATCGGCGGTAGCACCTTCGTGACCGAGCCGGCGATGGCGGCCACGGTGGGCTCCATCATCTTCGTGGTGGTGGTGGTCGGTGGCATGGGCTCACTCGCCGGCGCATTCCTGGCCTCGCTGTTGATCGGCATCGTCCAGACCTTTGCCGTCGCACTGGACCAGTCCATGGCCTCGGGCCTGCGCGCCTTGGGCATGGCCGTGACCGACCAGACCTTCGGCTATCCACTGCTCAAGCTCACCATCTCGCAGGTGGCGCCGATCCTGCCGTACCTCTTCCTGGTGCTGATCCTGATCTTCCGGCCCAAGGGCCTGCTCGGAACCCGCGAGGACTGATCGATGAGTGCCCTTCCCATGACTTCGCCGACCACCTACTACCGCTTCAAGCCGCTGAACCTGGGCCGCATCCTCGTGTGGGGCCTGTTCGCACTCGCGCTGATCGTGGCACCGCTGGTGTTCACCAGCAGCCTGGCGCTGACGATGCTCTCGCAGATCGGCTACCTGATCATCATCTGCCTGTCGTACAACATCCTGCTGGG
>CAJYRH010000655.1 GCA_913776795.1 uncultured Pseudorhodoferax sp.
GTGGCGTGTCCGGGCCGCGGCCGTCGACGATGTCGTATGTCCGCGGCGTGGGCCACGCGCAGGGTCTCGCGCACGAGGTCGCCAGTGCGCGCACCGCGCACGTGCATGCTCTTGACGCAGGACCAGCCAGTGGCTGGCGAGACGCGCAGGGGGCCGCTTCCGGACACGTCTTCAATGCCATCCACGGGCCCCGCACGACAGGGGCCACGGGACGCATGTCAGACCGATTTCGGCAGCCAGTGCGAATCTGCTTGCGGTTGCGTGCCGCGCATCAGACAGGATGGGGCACGACCACATGCATGACATCGAGGCCATGGAGCGCCGTGGATGCTGCGCCCTCAAGGCTCGATCTTCACGCCCTTCCAGAATGCCACGCGATCCTTGATCTTCGCGGCGGCAGGCTTGGGGTCGGCGTAGTACCAGGCGGCGTCCTGGTTCAGTTCGCCGTCCACGAGCAGCGAGAAGTAACTGGCCTGGCCCTTCCAGGGGCAGGTGCTCTTGTGGTTGCTGTAGGTGACGTAGTCACGGTTCAGCGAATCCATCGGGAAATACTGGTTGCCCTCCACCAGCACCAAGTCGTCGCTCTCGGCAAGGACCTTGCCGTTCCATACTGCTTTCATGCCGCCCTCCTTCAAAGCTCCATCATGCCGGAGCGGCCAGCCAGTGCAGGCTGAACAGGCCGTCCGGATCCGTCCAGACGGGTCCTGGCAGGAAGCCCGCCTCGGTCGCCAGCGCGCGCAGGCCGTGCACGCTGAACTTGTGCGAGTTCTCGGTGTGCAGCGTCTCGCCGTCCTCAAACCGGTAGGCCTGCCCGTCGAGCAGCACCGTCTGCCGTTGGCGGCTGACCAGGTGCATCTCGATGCGGCGCAAGGGGCTGTTGTAGAACGCGCCATGCATGAAGCCGTGGGGGTCGAAGTCCGCGCCCAGCTCCCGGTTGGCACGCGCCAGCAGGTTGAGGTTGAAGGCCGCGGTGACCCCCGCACTGTCGTTGTAGGCTGCGTGCAGCACGGACGGATCCTTGACCAGGTCGGCCCCCAGCAGCAGTGCACCGCCGCGCAGCACGCGCGCAGCCATGCGCAGGAAGCGCATCGCCTGCTCGGGGTCGAAATTGCCGATGGTCGAACCTGGAAAGAAGCCCAGGCGCATGCCGGCCTTGCGCGGCCCCGAGGGAAGCTGCAGGGGCTGCGTGTAGTCCGCCACCACAGGCTGGACCGACAAGCCTGGATAGTCGCCGCGCAGCTGGATGGCGGCATGTTCCAGGTGCTCGCCGGAGATGTCGATGGGCACGTAGCCGGCCGGCCGGTCCAGCGCGTCCAGCAGCAGCCGCACCTTGCGCAGCGAGCCGGCACCGAATTCCACCACCTCGGCATCGCGCCCGGCCAGCGCCGCGATCTCGGCGGCATGGTCGCGCAGCAATGCCAGCTCGGTCCGCGTGGGGTAGTACTCGGGCAGCTCGCAGATGGCGTCGAACAGCTGCGATCCACGCGCATCGTAGAAGTACTTGGGGGAGATGCTGCGCTGGGGTGCGCCCAGCGCCGCATGCAGGTCGGCGCGGAAGTCGCGCTCGGGCGCGCCGTTCACCACACGCAGATGCGGTTGCATGACAAAACTCATTCGGAGGTCTCCTGGCCGGAAGCCGTGAGGGGCTGGGGATCGCGCGCCAGCCGCAGTCCCGAGAACTGCCAGCGCGCGTGCGGCGGAAAGAAGTTGCGGTAGCTGGGCCGCGCATGGCCGTCCGGCGTGGCCAGACTGGCGCCGCGCAGCACGATCTGCCCGACCATGAACTTGCCGTTGTATTCGCCGACGGCGCCGGCCAGCGGCTTGAAACCCGGGTAGGGTTCATAGGACGAACGCGTCCATTGCCAGACCTTGCCGGCCATGTCGCGCAGGCCGCAGTCGCCGTGCGCAGCCTCCCACTCGAACTCCGTGGGCAGCCGCGCGCCGGCCCATTCGGCATAGGCGGCGGCCTCGTAGAAGCTCAGCTGCATGACAGGCGCGGACGGGTCCAGCGCCTGCACGCCGTTCAGCCCGAACACCTGCCAGTCACCGGCGGGCGCCCGCGGATCCCCCGGCGCGAGCCAATACGGCGGCGCCTGCCAGCCATGGGCCTGGACCTGCGCCCATCCGTCGGACAGCCACAGCGCGGCGCGCCGGTAGCCCCCATCCTCGATGAAACGCAGGTAGTCGCCGCAGTTGACCAGGCGGTCTGCGATCTCGTAGGACTGCAGCAGCCGGCGATGGCGCGGCGCCTCGTTGTCGAATGCGAAGCCGCCACCGGCGTGGCCGATTTCCACGACCGCCTCGGGTCGGCGCACCCAGCCGAGCGGCTCGGGCTGCTCGCGCACCAGCCGCAGGGCAACAGCTTCGGCGGGCGCATAGGCTGGCAGCAAGGGGTTGCACGACAGTGCATGCAGCAGGTCGGTCAGCAGCAGTTCCTGGTGCTGCTGCTCGTGTTGCAGGCCCAGCTCCAGCAGCGGAAGCGCCGCTGCCCAGGCCGCCTCGTCCGCCACGCCGGCAAAGCGCGCCACGGCTGCATCCACATGGCGGCGGTAAGCCTGCACCTCGTCTGCAGAGGGACGCGTGATCAATCCGCGCTGAGACCGGGGGTGGCGCGGCCCGAGCGCCTCGTAATACGAATTGAACAGGTAGAAGAAGCGCATGTCGAACGGCGCATAACCGGGCCACAGCGGCTGCAGCACCACGGCTTCGAAGAACCAGCTCGTATGCGCCAGATGCCACTTGGTCGGGCTCGCGTCTGGCATCGACTGCACACACTGGTCCTCGGCGGAAAGCGGAGCAGCCAGCGACGACGACTGGGAACGCACCGCCCGAAATTGCTCCAGCACTTCCCTGCGGCCTGCTGGCAGGGCCGGCGCAGCGGCGGGGCGACAGGAAACGGTCATGCAAGCCTCGTTCTCGTAAATTCTTGTGCCAGCTTCGCACAGCAAAGCAGCAACCATAGGCGCGCGCAGGACGGGCCAGCGTCATTGCGTTGCCGCCGGCGGCGTGGGACAGGGCCGCACCCCGATGAAGGCGCGGGCCTACAGGCGCCACAGCGTTCCTTCGCGGCAAGGGCATTCCCCGATTCGACGCAGGCCTGGCGCTTGCCTAGACTGCGCGGACCACAACTCCAGGGAGCTCCACCATGTACAAGCGCATCCTGCTCGCCTACGACGGGTCCGAGGCCGGCCAGAAGGCCCTGCTCGACTGCGGGGACCTGGCCCACCTCAGTGGTGCAGCCCTGACGCTGATCGCCGTGATGCCCCTGCACGTGGGATCCATCGGCCTGGAGGTGGGGGTGTACGACCAGGTTGCCGAGGAGCGCGAGCGCGCCCGGCACCAGGCAGTGCTCGACGCGGGCCTGGCGCGGCTGCGCGCCGCCGGCCACCAGGTCGGCGGGGAGGTGGTCACGGGCGACTCGGTCACGGAGATCACGCGGCGCGCCAAGGACATCGGCGCCGACCTCATCGTCGTCGGCCACAAGCACCTGGAGAACTGGGCCGCGCGCTGGTGGCAGGGCGCGATCTCCGGTGCGCTCATCGAACACGCGCATTGCAGCGTCCTGGTGTCGATCGTTCGCTGAGCGCAACGCGTCCTGGCCGCGCAGGCGGCCACAGTTGAGCCACAGTTGAGCCGACGCACTGCAGAAAATCCGATGGCAGGACGCGCCCACCATGGCGTGGGGCACATCGGATCACATGGCAACCACAGCGGTCACGGCAGCGCAGACGTGTGCAATCCAGGCGGAGTGCGAGACGCGTTTCTTCGGCGGTGATGGCGCGACGGACGAAACGCAGCTGGCCCGGGACCTGCTCAGGCATGTGAACCTGCTGTACCGCGAGGGGCGGCTGACGGCCGACTTCCTGCGCATCGCATTCGACGCGCTGGCCAAGTCGACCCGCGTGGACGCGCAGTTGTTGGCCGCCATGGACGGCGCAGTCGCCTGCGTGGCGGCGCGCGAACGGCAGTCCCGCTAGCGCCGCCCGCCCTTGGCCTCGACCGGCCGCCGGGCCGCGGTGGTGTGCGAGGGACCTGAACCGGTGCCCATCTCCGCGCCCTGCGCCGCCGCGACGGGGCCACGCCGTCCGCAGTGACGCGGCCCAGGTTCACGGCCACCGGCAGTGGCCAGCCGATGAAGGCGAAGGCGCCCTGCCGGCGGTGCGCGCGTCCGCAGACCTTGCAGTCCAGGCAGATCGGCGGGGCGGTCTCCGGGCCGTGAGGACCAGTCCCGTGGCGCAGACCCACTGCGGCGCACGCCGTCCATACCGACCCACAACCCGAGGACGTGGCCGGGCGTTGCCGGCTCGAATCCGGACGACGCGGTGGACGCCGACACCGGCTTCGGCAACGTGCTGAACGTGCGCCGCACCATGCACGTGCCCAGGCGCGCAGGTCGCTGACTGCATCCAGCTCGAAGACCAGTTCGCGCCCAAGCGCTGCGGCCACTTCCCGGCAAGGAGGTGCACTCCACCGCGGCGGCCGTCGCCAAGCTCAGGGCGGCCGTCGACGCGCGCCGCGACCCTGACTTCCTCGTCATGGCCCGGACCGACGCAGCAGCCACGCATGGCTCGGAAGCAGCCGTCGCGCGGGCGCACCCCGATCTTTGGCGTCGAGCCGCTCGGCGAGATGGGCTGGCTAGCCCTGCAGGGCCCCACGCACCGAGTCGCGCGTCAGGGCCAATTGGGCACGGCCGAGCGCGGAGATCCTCCGCACCACGGCGATCCTGCCGGCGTCGACCGGTGAGCGGCCGATGCCCCCTTCGACGAAACCGGCCTGCAGCAGCGCCTCGACCTCTTCGACGAGCTCGGGAGCGCCGACCCGGAACGGGAAGTTCGCCCGCTCCATCCTGCGCAGAACGTCCAGCAGGCCATCGATGCCACCCATCTGCTGCAACGGCTTGTCGCGCTCTCCATCGGCCACGTCGTCTCCCTGTTCATGCTTGCGCCGATCTTAGGCGGCGCCTGCTGCAGCACGCTGCGCAAGGCCTGGCAAACATGACAGGTGGCGGCCGGCTCACATCAGCACAATGTCGTACTGCTCCGGCCCCATGGCGCTTTCGGCCTGCAGCGAGATCGGCTTGCCGATGAAGTCCGACAGCCCGGCCAGGTGCTGGCTCTCTTCGTCCAGGAACAGTTCGACCACCTTGGGCGAGGCCACCACGCGGAACTCGCGCGGGTTGAACTGGCGCGCCTCGCGCAGGATCTCGCGCAGGATGTCGTAGGTGACGCTGCGCGCTGTCTTCACGGCGCCGATGCCGCGGCAGACCGCACAGGGCTCGCACAGCATGTGGGCGAGCGACTCGCGCGTGCGCTTGCGCGTCATCTCC